>JABIUG010000246.1 GCA_018700655.1 Rhodospirillaceae bacterium
GCGCACTATGGTCGACAAGCCGGAAATGTGGGGCGATCACGCCGTTACAGCCACAGATCTTCACGCTTTCCCGACGGAAATTACCTATGCGGGCGTGACCAGCTTTCTGCGCCGCCCCTATCGCAAGGACCTTTCAGACGTTGATGTCGCGGTTGTCGGTGTGCCGTTTGATACCGCGACCACCAACCGCCCCGGCACCCGCTTCGGGCCGCGCGGCATTCGCGCCGCCTCGATCGATCTGGCTTTCGAGAAGAAGGTCTACGGCTGGGACTTCCATCCTGTCACCGAGATGAAGATTGCCGACCACGGCGATGTGCCGTTCGATTTCACCCTGCCGGCGGGTGTGCCCGATCAGATCGAACATTATGTCACCTGGATGCTTGAGCAGGACACCATGGTCCTCACCCTGGGCGGTGACCACTTCATTTCCTATCCGTTGATCAAGGCGCATGCCACCAAACACCGCAAGCCGATCTCGATGATCCACTTCGATGCCCATTCCGACACCTGGCCTGATGAAAATGACGAGGGCATCAACCATGGCACCATGTTCTGGCACGCCACGAAGCAGGGCTATCTGAACCCCGAAACCTCGGCGCAGGTCGGCCTGCGCACGGTCAACGACGACCTCATGGGTTTCAACGTCTTCGATGCACCTTATGTGCACAAACACGGCACCCAGAAGGTGATTGAGGAAGTCCGCCGCGTTGTCGGCGACACGATGGTTTACCTCACCTTCGACATCGACTGTCTTGATCCCAGCTACGCGCCGGGCACGGGCACACCGGTTTGTGGTGGCCTGACCTCACACCAGGCACGCGAGATCCTGCGCGGCCTGGAGGGCATCAACATCATCGGCGCCGATCTTGTCGAGGTCTCGCCGCCGTTCGACCATGCCGAGATCACCGCCCTGGCCGGTGCCACACTCGCTCAGGATTTCCTCTGCCTGATGGCCCGCGCGCCCTGGCGCAAGCGCTGATGGTAGCGGCGCCCTTCAGGCTGCAATCTCCGCCGACCTGAGCGTGCTCTTTACAAAGATTTAGAGGCCGATCACGCACGGGCGTATGCGCCCCAGCCTTTGCTGGGGCGCCAAAGGTCATCCCATCGCGATCTGGGCGAGCATGTCGTCGGTGTCGATGCCAGCGACCATGACCGGCTTTTTCATGGCGTCACGGCGGAACGGCTCCCCCAGTTCCTGGTTGAGCAGGACCTCGATGAAAGTCGTCACACCATTCTTCTGGTCTTCGCAGCCTTGTTTCAGCGCAGTGGTAAGCTCTTCCATCGTTGTCGCCTGAACACCCTTCAAACCGCAGCCTTCGGCGACTTTGGCATAGGAGAGGTTGGGGTTGAGCTCGGTGCCGACGAAGTTGTTGTCGTACCACAGCGTCGTGTTGCGCTTTTCTGCGCCCCACTGGTAGTTGCGGAAGATCACCATGGTGATGGTCGGCCAGCCGTCACGGCCGCAAGCGGTCATCTCGTTCATCGAGATGCCGAAGGCGCCATCGCCGGCAAAGCCGACCACGGGCACATCCGGGCAGCCGATCTTGGCGCCCAGAACCGATGGGAACCCGTAGCCGCAAGGCCCGAAGAGGCCGGGTGCGAGGTACTTGCGGCCTTCCTCGAAGGTCGGATAGGCGTTGCCGATGGCGCAGTTGTTGCCGATATCGCTGGAGATGATCGCGTTCCCGGGCAGGCCTGACTGGATCGCACGCCATGCCATACGCGCCGACATACGATCGGGTTCCTTGGCGCGGGCATCGGCGTTCCAGGTCGTGCCGGGATCGTCATCCTCATGATCCATGCTCGAAAGCGTCTGCAGCCAGGCCGATTTGGTCTGGTGGACCGTCGCCTTGCGCTCTTCGCGGTTGGTGTCACCGGCCGAGGGCGATAGCTGCGCCAGAAGCTGGCGGGCGACCTTTGAAGCATCACCGCAGATGCCGACTGTGACTTTCTTGGTGAGGCCGATGCGATCGGCGTTCATGTCGACCTGAATGATCGCGGCCTCTTTGGGCCAGTAGTCGATGCCGTAACCGGGCAGGGTCGAGAACGGGTTGAGGCGTGTGCCCAGCGCGAGCACGACATCAGCTTGAGAGATCAACTCCATCGCGGCCTTCGAGCCGTTGTAACCCAGCGGGCCGGCGGCCAGAGGGTGTGAGCCGGGGAAGCTGTCGTTGTGCTGGTAGCCCGAACAGACCGGCGCATCGAGCCGTTCGGCCAGCGCCTGGCAATCTGGAATGGCACCACCGATCACGACACCGGCACCCGAAAGGATGACCGGGAACTTGGCTTGCGAAAGCAAACGCGCGGCCTCGGCAATCGCGTCCTCGCCGCCGCCCTGGCGCTCGAGGCTGATCGATTGGGGAATCTCGATATCGACCACCTGGGTCCAGAAGTCGCGCGGGACATTGATCTGGGCCGGAGCCGAGCGTCGCTGTGCCTGGTCGATCACGCGGTTGAGGACCTCGGCAATGCGCGATGCGTCGCGCACTTCTTCCTGGTAGCAGACCATGTCCTTGAACAGCGCCATCTGTTCGACTTCCTGGAAGCCGCCCTGGCCGATCGTCTTGTTGGCCGCCTGGGGCGTGACCAGCAACATCGGCGTGTGGTTCCAGTAGGCGGTTTTGACCGGTGTGACGAGGTTGGTGATGCCCGGACCGTTCTGGGCGATGACCATGCCGATCTGGCCGGTGGTGCGGGTCAGGCCGTCGCACATGAAACCGGCATTGCCCTCATGGGCGACATCCCAGAAGGTGATGCCGGCCTTGGGGAAGAGGTCGGAGATCGGCATGAAGGCTGAGCCGATGATGCCGAAGCAGTGTTCGATGCCGTGCTTCTGGAGAACCTTCACAAAGGCTTCTTCGGTCGTCATCTTCATCGCTGCTGTTCCTTGCCCTGGTCGTGTGTTGAATCGTGGCCATTGATTCGAAGATTGCGGAAGGTGCCGCAGCCAGGCCGGACGTTATCGCCCGAATGTGGTCTGTGCTTAGAGCCAGATTGACCCAAGTCGGTGCGCCAGTGGTGTCAGGCTCCGGCCGCGATCACCTTTTTGGCGATCGCTGCCAGTCGCTCGATGCCTGGCTCGATACGTTCCTCTGGAATGGAGGAAAATCCCAGCCGGATATGGTGGTGGCCTCTTTCGGGTTCGGCGAAGTAGACTTCGCCGGGCTCTATCACGATGCCGTCTTCCAGCGCTTCGGTTGTCAGGCGCCGTGTGTCGAGGGTCTCGGGCCCTTCCAGCCAGAACGAGGTTCCGCCGAAGGTGGGCGCGCTGTACCAGCCGGGGAAGTGCTGCTCGAGCGCCTTGCCCATCGTCTTCCAGCGGCTCGAATAGGTCCGGTGGAGCCGTGCGACGAGAGCATCGTGATGGCCCAGTGCGAGGAAGAGCGCGACGACGCGCTGGTTGTTGCCCGGTGGGTGGCGCAGCATCAAACGGCGCAGCGCACGGGCTTCGGCGATCAGGTCGCGCGGGCCGACCATGAAACCCATGCGAAGGCCCGGCATGAGCGATTTCGACAGACTGCCGACATAAAGCACCCGTTCAGATCCATTCAGGGACTTCAGCGCCGGTGTCGGCGAGCCCAGATAGTTGGTCTCGAACTCATAGTCGTCCTCGATCACCAGGGCATCGTGTTTCCCGGCCCAGGCCAGAAGATCATGGCGGCGCTGCAGGCTCATGGTCGCGTTGGTCGGCGCCTGATGGCTGGGTGTCACATAGACCATGGACGCATCGCCAAGCCGATCGACCCGGGCGCCGTCGTTGTCGACCGGAACAGGCCGCACATCAGACGACATCAGGCGGAAGATATTGCGCACATCGGGATAACCGGGATCTTCGATCGCGACTGGCGTGTCTGGTTTCACCAGCAGGCTGGAAAGGATGTAGAGCGCGTTCTGGGCACCCATGGTGACCAGGATTTCATCCTTGGCGGCCATGATGCCACGGCGGGTGAGGACCCGCTGGCGCAGTTGTTCGACCAGCATGGGGTCGTCTTCGGCGATCTGGTCATCGGTCCAGGCGTCGAGCCATTTGCGGCTCATGGCCTGGCGCATGCAGTCGCGCCAGTCGGCGACCGGAAACAACGCGTCATCGGCTTGGCCGTAGATGAAGGGATAGGGGTAGTCGTGCCAATTGCGCGGCTTGGCGATGTTGGTCTGCACGCTGGGTTGACGCCGCAGGCGGGCCGACCAGTCGATCGTGTCGGACTGGCGTGTTGTTCCCTCGTTATCGGTATCGACCATGCCGTCGCGCAGTTCGGGCGAGACATAAAAGCCGGAGCGCTCGCGCGCTTCCAGATAACCATCCGAGGCAAGCGCCTGGTAGGCGATCATCACGGTGTTGCGCGATACGTTGAGCCGTTTGGCCATGGCCCGGGTCGAGGGGATCGGTGAGCCGGCCGGCAACTGGCCGGTCAGCATCGCTTCGACCAGCCGCTCGCGGATCTGGTTTTGCAGCGTTACCGTTTCCAGCCGCTCGATGTGGAACATACTGTCACGCATCGTCTGACCCTCCATAAGGGGTCTTGAACCACAAGAAACTTGTGGCCCTATCGCTGGCGTAATCTGGACCTACTACCAGACCAGAGCAATCTCGCAGTATCGGGCACAACGTGATTCGCCAAGATTTAATCAAGAGGCCTTTGTCATGAACGTGGTCGCAAAACCGCTCGAGCAGTTCGTCACCAACTCGCTGGAACAGCACTGGATGCCATTTACGGCGAACAGTGATTTCAAGGAATCGCCGCGCCTGGTGACCAAAAGCGAAGGCATGTATCTGTGGAATCAGAACGGTGACAGGCTGATCGATGGCTCATCGGGGCTGTTCAACGTAGCTGCC
>JABIUG010000247.1 GCA_018700655.1 Rhodospirillaceae bacterium
GGCGCCTGGTGGAAGCTGCGCACGGATCCCGTGATCCGCATGATGGTCGCTTCGCTCGGTTTCTACGGCATGTCGACCTTCGAAGGGCCCCTGATGGCGGTCCGTGCGGTCAACAGCCTCAGTCATTACACCGACTGGACGATCGGTCATGTCCATTCCGGTGCTCTGGGCTGGGTCGCCTTCATCAGCTTTGGTGCGCTCTATTACCTCTTCCCCAAACTGTGGAAGCGCGAGCGGCTCTATTCGATCCAGCTGGTCAACTGGCACTTCTGGATCGCGACCGTGGGCATCCTGCTTTACATCATCTCGATGTGGGTTACCGGAATCCTGGAAGGTCTGATGTGGCGGACGTACGACGCCAATGGTTTCCTCCAATATGCCTTCATCGAGACAGTTCAGGAGAAGCACTTCTACTACGTCGTGCGTGCCCTTGGCGGCATCCTCTTCCTGACCGGCTCCTTGATCATGGCCTACAACCTCTGGCGGACCGCACGTGGTGACCTGCGCGACGAACGTGTCGCTCAGGACCCGCAACTTGCGGCCCAAGCGGCCGAATAAGGAGGGATCGACATGCTGCTCGACAAACATGGCAAAATCGAACGCAACGTCGTTCTGATGTCCATCCTGATCCTGATCACGATTTCGATCGGCGGCCTGGTGGAAATCATCCCGCTTTATCTGGTGAAGTCGACCATCGAGCCGGTTGAAGGTGTCAGGCCCTACAGTCCGTTGGAGTTACGTGGTCGCGACATCTACATCCGCGAAGGTTGTTACGTCTGCCACAGTCAGCAGATCCGGCCGTTCCGTGATGAAGTCGAACGTTATGGCCACTACAGCCTCGCGGCCGAGAGCATGTACGACCATCCCTTCCAGTGGGGGTCGAAACGGACCGGCCCGGATCTGGCGCGGGTCGGGGGCAAGTACTCGAACGACTGGCAGGTCGCCCATATGATCGATCCGCGCGGCGTCGTGCCGGAGTCGATCATGCCGGGTTATCCCTTCCTGGCGGAGCGGGCGCTGCAGACCGACGACCTGGTCGCCCGGATCGAAGCCAACATTGCCGTTGGCGTGCCTTATGACGATGCGATGGTTGCCAATGCCATGGCCGATCTCCTGGCACAGTCTGATCCAGATGCCGACCATGATGGCCTGCTGGCACGTTACCCCAAGGCCGTGGTGGGTGATCTCGACGGCGAACCTGGACGCCTGACCGAGATGGACGCCCTGGTGGCGTATCTCCAAATCCTGGGGCGCATGGTTGATTTCGCCGATATGGCGGTCGAAGACCTGGAGGCGCAATGATGGATCTTGGCGATCTCTATCAGCTTGCAGGGCAGCTTTGGGTGGTTTGGCTGGTTTTGTTGTTTGCGGGAATCATGGTCTGGACGTTCCTGCCGCGTAACCAAGACCGCCTCAAAAGCTATGCCGACCTTCCTCTCAATGATGATGCCGAGGAGCGCTGAGCCATGGCAACGGAACGCGATGAACTGACCGGCGTTGAGACCACAGGCCATGAGTGGGACGGCCTGAAGGAGCTCAACAACCCGCTGCCCAGATGGTGGCTCTATGTGCTCTACGCCACGATCGTGGGCTCGCTGATCTATGGCGTCTTTGTATCGCCGATCCCGGGCGTTCCCGGGTTGCTCGACAACATGCGAACCGTGGTACGCCAGGACATTGCGCTGGCGCGTGAAGCCCAGGCGGCCAATTTCGAGCGGATCGAACTCGCCAGTCTGCAGGACATTCGCGATGACGCGAGCCTGCGCGATTTTGTGCGTTCGGGCGGCGGCAGCGTCTTTGCCGAGAACTGCGCTCCCTGCCACGGCGCCGGAGGTGCCGGCGTGCCGGGTTATCCGGCCCTGGTCGATGATGCCTGGCTGTGGGGCGGAACGCTCGACGATATCTATCTCACGATCGCCTATGGCGTGCGCTCGGATCATGACGACACGCGCTGGTCCGAGATGATGGCATTCGGCCGTGATGGTTTCCTCGACCATGATGAGATCGGGGATGTCGCCGGCTATGTGGTCTCGATGTCGGGCGGTGAGATTGAAGATAGTGCGGCGGCGGCCCGTGGCGAAGAAGTGTATCTAGACAACTGTGCAAGTTGTCACGGCGATAACGGCGAAGGTGACAACTATGCCGGTGCGCCCCGCCTGAACGACGCCATCTGGCTTTATGGTGACAGCTACGATGATATTGTCAGCCAGATCGATGATCCCAAGCACGGTGTCATGCCGGCATGGATTGATCGGCTCGAC
>JABIUG010000248.1 GCA_018700655.1 Rhodospirillaceae bacterium
CGCCGAGACCTTCGTTGCCACGCACGACAATCGCATCACCCGGCAGGACTCCGCCCAGCACCACAAATCGATTTCCGATGGCGTCGCCGAGCCGAACCGTGCGCTGTTCGACAACACCTGTGCCGGCTTCCATGTCAGCCTCCGTAACGACGACGTAAACGAAAGTCTCCGTCCCGGAGCGTAGCACCGCGTCCTTGTGAACCGTGATCACGTCTGTTTGTGGGCCCGATGGCACCATCAGCGTGACCGACTGGCCCTGCGCGACCGTGCCGACATTAATCACCCATGCCGGCGTGAAGCGGACCGGTCGCGTTCTGGCCTGCGGGTCTTCCAGCACGCCGACCGCACGCACGAACGCCTCCTGGTTTTCACCGTTGTCCAGGCGCAACTGGACCACGGCGCCTTCGGGCAAACCGTCAACCCGGTTCGATGGCACATCGGCCTCGATCTCGACCCAGCCATCGTTCAGCAACGTGACCACGTCATCGCCCACATCGAGATACGAGCCGACCTCTGTGTGACGCCGCACAACGACTGCGTCATAGGGCGCCAGAATTGTGGCATCGCCCAGTTCATCCTCAACCAGTGCCAGATTGAATTCGGCGATCAGAAGATCAGCGCGCGCTTCGGCCACCCCGGCCTGGCCGATTGCCACTCTCTGCTGGCTGTCTTCGAAGCGCGCCTGTGAAAAAGCCGCCGACTCGTTCAGGCTTTCCATCCGGACGAGTTCCTGCTGCGCCAGTGCGAGTTCCGCACGGGCAGCACCAAGCTGAGCTTCGGCACTCCTGACCTGTGCGACCCAGAGATCGCGCATGAGAGAAAGGCGATCAGCGACCAGAACCACCATGGGGTCGCCCTGCGTAACCCGATCACCGACTTCGACCAGAACCTCTGCAACGGCGCCGCGCGATTGTGCCGCGACAACACCGGACTGACGCGACACGAAGCGGCCGATAACGGCCGCCGTCTCGCTGACCGGTTCTTCGCGAACCGCATCCAGACCGACCGTCGTCTCCCAGACCTCGTCCTGCGCCCGCGCGTCCAACGACAGGGAGCACAGCACAAAGGCCGTGAGAATGGCGAGATTCCTTAGATTCATGAGGATAGCAGTGTACACTCTTGGACTAATGAAAAGGCTCTGAAGGCACTTCAGGCCGACACGTTATACGCAACGCCCGGTGTGACCCTATGCCGGAAATCGAAGAAAATTGGGCAGCGCCTGATATGACCACACGATTCTACACCCATGAGGCGTGTCTGGAACACGATACAGGCACGCATCACCCCGAACGCATCGATCGTTTGCGTTCGGTTATTGCGGTGCTGGATGACGACAGATTTGCGGCACTGGACCGTCACACGCCCCCCAAAGTCGCCCGGGATCGCCTCGAACTGGTGCATCCGGCTGGTTATGTCGAAGCCGTGCTGGCCGCGATCCCGGAAAGCGGCCACAGCTATCTCGACCCCGATACCGTGGTATCTCCGGGTTCCGGCGAAGCGGCGCTGCGCGCATCCGGTGCGCTGGTCGATGCGGTCGACGCGGTGATCGCGGGCAAGGCCGACAACGCTTTCTGCGCCGTGCGCCCACCCGGCCACCATGCCGAGCCTGATCGCGCCATGGGTTTCTGCCTGTTCAACTCCGTCGCGGTCGGCGCTGAACACGCGCGCAATGCCCATGGCATGGCCCGTGCCGCCGTGGTCGACTTCGACGTTCATCACGGCAACGGTACGCAGGCCATGTTCTGGGACGAAGAGGGCCTGTTTTATGCCTCCACACACCAGTTTCCGTTTTATCCCGGCACGGGTGCGGGCGATGAGACCGGGCGGCATGGCAACATCGCCAACGCGCCGCTTGCGCCGGGTTCGGGCAGCGATGCCTTCCGCCAGGCCTTCGATCAGGTCGTGATTCCCGCGCTCGATGCCTTTCGCCCCGAAATCGTCTTCATATCGGCGGGTTTTGACGCCCATGAGCGTGATCCACTTGCCCAGATCAATCTGGTGGAAGAAGACTATGCCTGGGCGACCGATCAGCTTATGGCGATTGCGGCAGTTCATGCCGCCGGACGCGTTGTCTCCGTGCTCGAAGGGGGTTATGACCTTTCCGCGCTCGTAGCCAGTGCTGCAACGCATGTGACGCGGCTGATGGCCGCAGGCGACGGAGACAAGGCATGACCAAGGCGACAACGCACGACGACATCAAGAAGATGAGTTTCGAGGACGCCATGGCCGAGCTCGAAGCCATTGTCGAACGGCTTGAGAGCGGTGCGGCCAAGCTCGACGACGCGATCGGCGCCTACGAACGTGGTGCCGCGTTGAAGCAGCATTGTGAAACCAAGCTGCGTGAAGCACAGGACAAGGTCGAAAAAATCCGCCTCAATGCCGATGGCAGTGTCGAGGCCGAGGCCACAGAGATCGAATGAACGCCTCCAGCCAAATTCACGCGACCGATATCTCCGACGTGCTGGCGGACAGCGCCACGCAAATCGAGACGATGCTTGACCGCCTGCTGCCTGACGGTCAGGGGCATGAACGTCCCCTGTTGGAAGCCATGCGATATGCTTGCCTGAATGGTGGAAAACGCCTGCGCCCCTATCTGACAACCGTCACGGCCCGTCTGTTTGCCGTCGACGAGACCCGGGCTCTGCGTGCTGCCGCGGCCGTCGAAATGCTGCAATGTTATTCGCTGGTCCATGACGATCTTCCCG
>JABIUG010000249.1 GCA_018700655.1 Rhodospirillaceae bacterium
AACGACATGGCCTTACTCCCTTGCATACCAGTTCAAGGTCGGCCCCCAATTGGGAACATAGTACAGGCAGGGGAGCCTTCCAAGCGCTGAGATGCTTAACCGGGATCCCCCATGTGAGTTCCTCCGACACGGTTTTCGCTCTCGAGCATGGTCATTCCCCAAGAATGATGGGCATGATCGCCCGGTGCTGTGTGAGATGTGGGGACCCGGGGATGCCAACAAGGTAGGAATGGCGCCAGTTGTGCGGGCCATCACAGTTCGGCCGCCTGTGGTGGCGCCGGGTGTGAGCCCCGTCACAGGAACAGGGCCTTGAAACGCTCGATTGCGGGGCTTGCCCGTGCCGCAACGATCCGCGACGATGCCGCGGCAAGGGGAGGAAAGCACCATGATGAGCCTTGATGCGCTGCTCGACGATCTCGCTGGTTACATCGGCAAGCCCGAAACGTCGTGTTTTTCCCTGCCGCCCGACGCCTATTTGTCCCCCGATCTACACGATGCAGAGATTAGTGGGATCTTCGAGAAATCCTGGCTTTGTGTCGGGCGTGACGAATATATCCCCGAGGCGGGTGACTATTACTGTATCGACCTGCTCGATGAACCCATGGTCATCGTGCGCGGCACCGACGGAACGGTCCGCGCGCTCAACGCCTCGTGCCGCCACCGTTTCATGCCGGTGGTCGAGGGCAGGGGCAACGCCAAACGTTTCGTCTGCCCCTACCACACCTGGACCTATGCGACCGATGGCCGCCTGATTGGCGCACCGCACATGGAAGGCAGTGACGTCTTCGACAAAAGTGAGTGCAGCCTGCCGGAATACCGCCTGGAAATCTGGAAGGGTTTCATCTTCGTCAATCTGGATGACGATGCGGCGGCCCTGGAGGTCATGATCGCATCGACCGACGCGGCGACGAAAAACTATCGCATTGAGGAGCAGACGGAGGTTTTCCACTACGAGAGAGAGTGGGAGGGGAACTGGAAGCTCTCGGCGGAAAACTCCATGGAGTACTACCATCATATCGGGCTGCACGCGGCCACTGTGGGCGGCCCGATGCCGGCCAAGGGAACCTACTTCCCTGAAACGCCGCCGGTCGATGACAGCTTCACCCATGAGCGCTGCATGATCGCCGAGGAACTTCTTGCCGGGGGTGATCATCCGCTCAATCCGCGCGGCGACCTCACCGGCCTGACAAGGGAGGAGTTGCAGTCCGGTTATCTCATTTATGTTTATCCCGCCTTCACGATGGCGATGCGCGCGGGCAGCAACAACTGGCTCGCCTTCCGGCCTGACGGACCCGAAAAAACGAAGGTTCTGGGTGGTTATCTGATGTGGCGCGATCTGGTCGATGAGGACCCCGAGGTCACCGAGGCTCGCTCCGTGTTGATCGAGCAGGTCAACAACGAGGATGCGCTGGCCACCACCGAACTGGCGCGCATGATGCGTTCGCGCAAGGCCGCACGCGGCCCGCTCTCGCCCTTCGAGAAGACCATTGCGCAGTTCTACAAGTATCTCGGTCGCACGCTTGCGGGCGACCGTGTCACGACGCGCCAGGCTGCGGAGTAAGGCCATGACCCTCAGTGCCGTCACCGATCGTTTGCTCGACACGCTCGCGGCCTATCCCGGTACGGAAGATGCCGCGAGCCTGACCCTGCCACCCGAGGCTTACACCGATCCCGGCCTTTACGAGATCGAGAAGGAAACGATCTTCAAGCACGAGTGGCTGCTGATCGGGCGCGCCAACGACATTCCCGACCCCGGCGACTGGTTCACCTTCCAGGTGCTCGACGAGCCCCTGCTGATCGTGCGCGGCACCGATGGCGAGATCCGGGCGCTGTCGAACATCTGCCGCCACCGTTACATGCCGATCGCGCTCGACGAGAAGGGATCGGCCAAACGTTTCGTCTGCGCCTATCACGGCTGGGTCTATGGCACCGACGGCCGGCTGGTCGCGGCACCTCTGATGGAAGGTTCGCTCGCCTTTGAAAAGGAGAGCTGCAAGCTGCCGGAACACCGGCTGGAGGTCTGGCAGGGGTTCATCTTCGTCAATCTCGACGACAACACGCCGCCGCTCGCGCCGCAGCTCCACGAGGCCGACGCCATGCTGGAGAACTACAGGACGGACGAGCTTATTACCGGTTTCGCCTACGACACGATCTGGGAAGGCAACTGGAAACTGGCGACCGAAAACGGCATGGAGTTCTACCACCACATGGGTCTTCACGCCGCGACGCTGGAGGCCGACTTGCCGGCCCGCCAGGCGCGGATGGACGAAGCGCCGGCCAGCGGCCGCTTCACCCACTCGCGTTGCTTCTATTCCGAAGCGGCGCGCAACCAGTCGGAAGGCTTCGGCAATGCAGCCCGGCCCGGCTGCAGCTTTGCAGAACACGAGCGGAATTCCGCCTATGCCATCGGGCTCTTCCCCAACATCTCGCTCGCCATGTCCACCGCGACCAACAACTGGCTGTCGTTCATCCCGATCGGGCCGGAACGTACCCGGGTGATTGGTGGCTTTGTGGTGGCGCCTGAGATGGCCGCCGATACCAAGGTGATGGAAGGCAGCAACGAGCTCGTCTATGCGGTGAACGAGGAAGACGGCCAGGCGACCTGGCGCCTGCAGCAGGTGATGCGCTCGGCCAAAGCCGCTCCCGGTCCGCTCAACGTGCGCGAAGGAACCTGCGCCCAGTTCTACAAATATCTCGGCCGTACGCTGGCCGCTGATCGCGCCCCCGGCCTTCAGGCCGCGGAATAGCCTCAGATTGGAACTCCATCCATGAACTTCGATGAGTACGCCGCCCATGACGCCCTGGGCCTTGCCGAGCTTGTGCGCAAGGGCGAGGTCAGTGTGGCAGAGCTGGAAGAAACCGCGCGCCGGGGCATTGAAGCGGTCAACGGCACGATCAATGCCGTGGTTGGCGATGTGCCGTTGGCCGAGGGCCGCCAGGAGACATCGAGCGACGCCGTCTTTCACGGCGTACCGTTCCTGCTGAAGGATCTCGCCCACGGCTACGCGGGCGTTCCCTGCGAGATGGGCAGTCGCATGGGCGTGGGTTACATCAACAGCGCCGAGAGCGTTTACGGGACACGCTGCAAAGCTAGTGGTCTGGTCGCTGTGGGCCGGACCAACACACCGGAGTTCGGTCAGTCAGGCACCACCGAACCCGTTGCCAACGGATCCACGCTCAATCCTTATGACCTCGCTGTTTCGGCGGGTGGTTCCAGTGGAGGTGCAGCGGCTGCGGTGGCCGCGGGTGTTGTGCCCATCGCGCATGCCAGCGATGCCGGAGGGTCGATCCGCATTCCCGCAGGCTGGACTGGTCTGGTCGGCCACAAGCCGACCCGCGGGCTGGTCTCCAAGGGGCCGCAGGCGAGCGATGCGACGGTGCCGCTCTCGGTCAACCTGGTGGTCACCCGCACCGTGCGTGATACGGCAGCTTTCATGGATGCGATCACCGGGCCCGGCCCGGGTGATTATGTCGCCGTGCCCAAACCCGAACGCGGTTACCTCGAAAGTCTCCATGATCCCGTTGCGCCGCTGAAGATCGCTGTGTGCGATGCGTTTCCGGGCGGTATGCCGTCAGACCCTGAGCTTGTTGCCAATGCCCGCGCCGTGGCCACCGGGCTGGAAGCCATGGGCCATTCGGTGGAAGAGGCCACGCCCGATGTCGACATGCTTGAAAGCCACCGCATCGGCTATGACCTTTTCCTGTCGCGGGTACAGAACTTCGTCACAGGCCTTGCGACAAGCATGGGCCGCGAGCTCGGCCCCGACATGCTGGAAGCCATGACGCTCGCGGCACTCGAGGAGGCTCGGGCCATGACTGTCGAGCGCCTGTATGACGGCCTTGCAAGCCTCGAGCGGCTCTCGCTTGGGATGGATCTGTTCATGGCCGACTACGACCTTCTGGTTATGCCCGGCGTATCGAAAGCACCATTCCAGATCGGCTTTGCCGATCCCCAGAGAGCGGCACCTTCGGGCCCCAGCTACCTGGCCGACGAAATGCCCTATTGCGCGATGAGCCCCATGTTCAACGTCTCGGGCCAGCCCGCGCTGGTGATCCCGCCGCTGGAACAGACCACCAAGGTTCCGCTCGGTGTCCAGCTCTCCGGCAAGAAGGGCTCTGACGCCCTGTTGTTCCAGGTTGCCACACAACTGGAAGCCGAGGCCGGGTGGCAACACCGCCGTCCTCCGGCACACGTGGCTGCCTGACTAGGCGATGACGGTCAGTTCGTTGGGAAAATGCGTCAGGAAGTCGACGCTGTTTTCGCCGAACTCCATGGTGTTGATGGTCAGCGACGCGCCCGCCTTCTGCGGCAGGTAAACGTCGCTCTCAAGGTTGATGACCATGCCGGGATCGAGTGTGGCGTCACCGTTGTCCATGTCGGTGTCATAGACGAAGGGCCCGTCCCAGTCGGGTGGGATAGCGATGCCCAGTTCGTATCCCCCGACCCAGCCGCGATCCTCCCAAAGGCCTTGATCCTCGTAGTAGGCCCGTGCCGGGTCGACGAGGTCGGCCACGCGCATGCCCGGCTGCAGGAAGTCTGTGATGTGCTTGAACAGACCCGATGACTTCCTGACCTGTTCTGCGACTTCAGGATGGGGTTCGCCCATCGAGAAGGTGCGCGCCAGGTTCGTGTGGTAGCAGCGATAGACACCGCAGATATCGACCAGCACATTTTCGCCCGCCTGGATTTTCTTGTGAGATGGCGCGGCGTGGGGTGAGGCGGTCTTGATGCCCGATGTCACGGGAAGCAGAATCGCGGCAGGTTCGCCGCCCGCCATGATCATGGCGTGGGTCATCGCGCCGTGAATCTCGAACTCGGTCGCACCGACTTTCAGGGCATCGCGCGCAGCGGCCATGCCGATGTCGGCGATCCGCCCGGCCTCGCGCATGTATTCGCGCTCTTGCGGTGACTTGATGTGGCGTACGTCGCGCAGGATGTCGGTGGCATCGACCACCGTTGCACCCGCAGCGACCAGCGCTGCTTCGAACAGCTGCGAATGGCCCCGGTTGGGCCGGTAGCTGTAGATCTCCAGCCCTGTCGTTCCCTTGAGCCAGCCTTCGGCGGACAGTTCAGCAGTAATGAAGTCGATCATGCTGACTTCCGCCTCGCGCGGCACACGCAGATCGTCCGAAACACTGGTGAAGCGCACCAGGGTTTCCTCGGCTTCGGATTCGAAGTGGATCGTGCGCCCGCTCTCGCGATGGATCGCGATGCCGCTGGTCGGCGGCCAGATCATCGGACTCTGGGCCTGGTACCAGTTGCTCAGGAACCCGCTGACATAATAAAGCCCCTCAGGCGCGGAGACGAACAGCATATCGACGCCCGCGCGTTCCATCGCTGCCCTGATCCGTTCCAGCCGTTCGGCGTATTCTTCTGTGCTGAACGGGATTTCCGGTTCGGGCAGGCAATGGCGGGTCATCATCTCGGCATTGCTGATCTCGACCATGGCCCGGTTCACCAGGCCGGGTCGATCGGGGTCATGATGCCGGTTGCGTTCTCGACCGCCTGGGCGGCATCAAGCGCCATGTCCTCGCGGTAACGCGGCGCGATGATCTGGACGCCCATCGGCACGCTGTCGTTCACACCGGTCGGCACCGCGACCGAAGGCAGGCCCAGCAGGTTCATGGCATAGGTCAGACGGTTGGCCAGGAAGATCTCGGTCGTGCGTGCGCCAGAGATTTCATCGTCGTTCTGGCGGAACGGTGGCTCGGCCGAGACCGGGCCCACGACGACGCCATGTTCTTCCATCAGCATCGACCAGATACGCAGGTCGCCGGCACGTGCGGCAATGCCCTTCATGTAGGCGGCACGGTCCTCGCCGGGTTTCTCGTTGCCGTAGAAGGCATCGAGCCCGTCCTGATAGTTGTCGAGCACCCGGTTGATCTTGTGGCTGCCGTATTTGCGGATAGCCGGTTCCATCAACTCTTCGACCTCGGCCATCAACAGCGCCATCCAGTTGCGTGCGGCTTCCATGATGTGGGGCAGTTCGATCTCGCTCACCTGATAGCCGGCGTTGGAAAGCGCATCGCCTGCCTTCATCACCGCCTCGCGCACCTTGGGATCGACACCCATGCCGCCGGGGTCGGGGCAGATCGCCGCCCGGGGCGTCGCGTGCATGGCGGGGCCTTCAAGCGGTGCCGGCACCCACCAGGGGTCGCGCGGGTCACGCGCCGCCATGACGCCAAGCGCCAGGCGGCAATCGGCGACGGTGCGGGTATGCGGCCCCTGCACACTCATCAGCTGGATTGTCGGCGGGCGCTCTTCGGTCTGGGTCGGGTTGAAGGCCGGGACACGTCCGATCGTCGGTCGAATGCCGACCAGGCCACAGGCATAGGCGGGATAACGGATCGAACCGCCCAGATCGTTGCCGTGGGCAATCGCGCCCATGCCCGAGGCGCAGGCCGATGAGGCGCCGCCGGACGAGCCGCCGGGCGTGATATCCCGGTTCCAGGGGTTGAGCGTCTGGCCGCGCAGGGTGTTGTCGGTGAAATAACGCAGCGAGAATTCGGGCGTGTTGGTCCGGCCCATCGGGATCGCCCCGCCCTTCCTCAGATTGGCGACAACCGGGGAATCGTCATCGGCGATCATCTCGACAAAGGCCTCGACCCCGTTGGTCGTGGCATGACCCTTCTGGTCGACGTTTTCCTTGATCGTGACAGGCACACCATGGAGCGGGCCCAGCGTCTCACCGGCGGCCTGGGCTGCATCGGCGGCGCGCGCACCGGCCATCGCCTCATCATCGATCCGTACCGTGATGGCGTTGAGCTTGCTGTTGACCTGATCGACCCGGGCGAGGTGGCTCGTCATGACTTCTTCGGCTGACGTTTCCTTCGCAGCGATCGCTGCTGCCATCTCCACCGCCGTCTTGCGCCACCACTCGGTCATATCTGTCTCCCCTGCGTTGGGCCGGATCATGGCCCGATTAATGCGCCAGACCAACCGCAGCAGGAAGGTTACGTCAAGACTTGCTCTTTCACTGAACATATGCAGGCTTTCCCCATCACGCTTGAGGGAGCCCATCATGAACAAACCACGCGTCTCCGGGACGTTCGACCGTATCAATGCCGAGCCGGTCGAACTGGCTTTTCCGAAGTCCGAGTATCAGGCGCGCTGGGTCAAAGCCAAGGCGATGATGGAGGCAGAGGGGATCGACATCCTCTATGCCACCTCACCGGCGCATATGTGCTGGCTGCACGGCTATTTCGCAGCCTGGTACCGCACCCATGCGCCCTCGAACTGGGGCGCCTGCCTGGGCACCGCCTTGTGCCTGGGCTGGGACGAGCCGATCCACTTCGACGCGATCGGCGAGGACGCGCTGCTCTACAAAACCTCTGTTGCCGAAGACATGCGTTTCTTCGACGACCGTTCACCCGAAGGCCAGCCGCCGTTCATCGTGCGTGAGCTCCAGTCGAGCGGCTTGATCAAGCCGGGCACGCGGGTCGGCATGGAGTTCCGCAGTTTCCAGCCCAACCGCTGGGTCCAGGAGACGATCGAGGCGGCGTTCCGTGCGGCCGGCTGCGAAGTGGTCGATGCCAGCATGATCCTGCGCGAGGCTCGTCGTGTGAAGTCACCTGCCGAACTGGCCCATATCGAACAGGCCATGCGGGTCTGCGAGAAGGGCCACGAGGCAGCCCAGCGCACCATCCGCCCTGCCATCACCGAGCTTGATGTCGAGGCCGAGATGGCCTGTGCGATGTATCATGCCGGCGGCGAACTCTCCGCGATCCCGCTGATGATCCAGTCGGGCAACACGATCGGTGGCCACCAGATGCCACGCCGCCGCGTCCTGAAATCCGGCGAACACATCAAGATCGACTGTTCTGGCGTGTGGTTCCGCTATCACGGCAACATCCTGCGCGGTTACTGGACAGGCGAGCCTCCTGCCGAGGTGCGCGACCGTTACCGTCGCTCGGCGGGATCCTGGGATGTCTTTGCGAAAGAGGCGCGTGCCGGGCGCCCGGTGCGCGAGGTCAACGCAGAACTGCGCCGCTACTACCAGGACTGTGGTTTCGAGGGCAAACAGTCGGGCTGGTGCATCGGCTATGAACTGGGTATCGCCATGCCGCCCGACTGGGTCGATGAATTCAACTTCTCCTATGACGAGGACCCGCCTGATGATGTCGTCTGGGAAGGTGGTTATGTCGGCAACTTCGAGACCCTGTGGGATACCGGCCTGATCGATACCTTCGTCATCGAGGAGGCTGGCGCACGCAACCTGGGCGGTAGGATTCCGTTGGATATTCTAGTCTGCGAAGGCTGATATTTCGCACACGACGGCCACGAAATTTGGTAAGACTCCCGCACCGCACGAGTCGCCCCTAGAGGCACCGTGCAGCGAAGTCCGGGAGGACCTCTCACGAGCCGGCAGCGCCAACGCCTGCCGGCTCGTTGATTCCAGCCATGGCCCCCACAACATTTCGTCATCGCCCCACTTGATGGGGCGATCCATCCCGGAGAAGCAGCACCCAACCCTGTTGGTGGCGTGACGTCCGGGCAACGGAATGGATAGCCCGGTCAAGCCGGGCTATGACGGAAAGAGGGTGAGGAGACCGCGAAGCTGTCGGGCGATACCGGAAAAGGGATCCATCCCTACACTCTTGGATTGCTTTTCGCCGCGCCGCGCAGGAACGTGCGCTGGTTCCCGACAGGTGCGCCATGGATTTCGATACCATCATCATCGGCGCCGGTTCCGCCGGCTGTGTGCTTGCCGACAAGCTGACGGCTGACGGCCGGCGAAATGTCCTGGTGCTCGAAGCCGGTCCCAGCGACCGGCGGTTCTGGATCCAGGTGCCGCTGGGCTACGGCAAGACCTTCTACAATCCCGAAATCAATTGGGCCTACGACACGCAAGCCGATCCTGGTCTTGGCGGCCGGACAGATTACTGGCCGCGCGGCAAGGTGCTGGGCGGATCGAGTTCGATCAACGCTATGGTCTACATCCGCGGCAACCACGCCGATTACGACGATTGGGAGGCTGCCGGCAATCCTGGCTGGGGCTGGGCCGATGTGTTGCCCTATTTCAAGGCGATAGAGGACAACGAGGCTGGTGCGGATGCCTGGCGCGGGACCGGCGGGCCGCTCCATGTCGCCGATGTTTCGAGCCGGATCGAACACTACTGCCGCGCCTACATCGAGGCCGGGCAGCAGGCAGGCCTGCCGTTCAACCCGGACTTCAACGGCGCCGATCAGGAAGG
>JABIUG010000250.1 GCA_018700655.1 Rhodospirillaceae bacterium
GATCGGTGCCTCGGTCGCCTGTGATGGCCAGATCCTCGTCACCGAAGACATGACCGGCATGTTCGACACCTTCCAGCCGAAGTTCGTCAAACGTTACGCCGAGCTCGGCAAGACCATGGAAGAAGCCGTCATCGCCTATGCCGACGACGTCCGCGCCCGCCGCTTTCCCGGCCCCGAACACACCTTCAAGCAGCGCAAGAAACCTGCGGCCAAGAAGCCGAGCTAAAGGTTGGTCACGCGGAGACGCGAAGGACGCGGAGTCAGGGCTGCGCTTGGGCCTCACATGCCGCACACCTCCGCCCTGCTGTTCTCGGATCGCGAAGCGATCCAAACAAACCACCACACCGAACCACGAACCAAGCGCCGGATCCTCTCCGCGCCCTCCGCGTCTCCGCGTGCCAACTCTAGAAACCCGCATGCCCGCACAGCCCCCTCACCCCGGCCCTCTCCCCGAGGGGAAAGGGTGAGGTTTTTGCGGTTGTCGAAGCTTATCCCTCGCCCCAGCGGGGAGAGGGCAGCGGAGACTTGGTGAGGCAACGCCGAACCTAGACAGAGCCGGGTGAGGAGGTAGACGTCACTCCGCCGCGACGGCGATGTTGTCGGTGAAGCTGAAGGGCAGGAAATCTTCGTCGCAGGCGGGGCCGGCGGCGAGTTCCATGTGGGGGTTGTCCTCGAGCACGTAGAGCATGGTGCCTGCGGTGAAGCCGATCGCGCCTGGATATCGGGGTTCTGGCGGCGCGACACGGGATGGTGGGGATCGTCTATGGACGACAGGGTCGCCTTGATGGCTTCGGGCGTCACCGGCCCGGAGGCCTCCCCGATGCGCTGGTTCAGGCAGGCGTATCGTGCCGTGGTGTTGTTCGAAGCCATCACGCCGATGCTTTCGGGCAGGCCGGGCCCCCGGGTGAGATCATCGTTCACGAAGGGATGGTTGGTGTGCCAGACCCGGTCGCTGCGGCCATCGGGCGCATAGGCAACAACCCTGTTGGCCGAACACTCCAGCGCGGTGATCTGCTCGCCGTGACCCAGTGTGTAGTTCTGGCCCGAGGCATGATCGAGGCCATGGGTGAAGGCGACCGCATCATCAAAGTTCTACTGGGCCAGAATGCCTCGCGTCACGAACTGCACGGGCAGCCCGTCACGTCGTCGTTCAAGCTGCAGCAGCGTGTTGCAGCAGACCGCTACACCGGCATCGTTCATGCCTGTGAGCATCAGCATTCCCGCGACCGAAAACATCAGGCTGGTGATACCGGTACGTTCGTCGTGATAGCGCAACAAAACCTGGAAACCCTCGGACCAGCCCGCGATATCCATGGTCTGGGCAACATAAGTCGGGTGCCCGTCTTTCGCTGCTACCGCAAGCGCGCTGCAATGGTTGCCATCGTCGCCACCGGCCTTGCCGGCCAGGCGCTCGCGGCCATACCACCACTCCTCGTCCATGCAGTTGAAGGCGAGCATCGTGTCTTGGCTGACGCCGGCACCTTCGGCCATGCCACCGATTTCCTCCATCGTGTCGGGCGTCCAGCGCTCGATCGCAGGCAGGAAGTTGGTGTTCTCCAGGAACTCGGCAAGATAGGCGTCGGGCGCAATGCCCTGGGCCGTGCCGATGTCGTCGTACCAGAGCGCCATGATGCCGGCGATCGCGTCGCGCTGGCTCTCGCCATAGATCCGGCCGCGTTCGCGCGGGCCGCCGATCAGGGCAACGACGGGCATGTCCTGTGTGCGCATGAAACTCTCCAGTGATGGTCGGCGATCCTACGCCGGGCCGACTTCGCGGCCAAGACGGTGCAGCGCGTTCGCGACGACCTGTCCCCGTGTTAATCTCCGGGAATCCACAAAGACCCGGGAGATTTCCATGGCAGCCGCACAAGAAGACGTTCATGTCTCGGGCCACTGCTATTGCGGTGGCGTCACCTTCGATGTCGACATCCCCAAGGGTGCCTCACCTCTCTTTGCCGTCTACTGCCATTGCGACAGCTGCAGGCGTTCCCACGCCGCACCGCTCTACCATGTCGTCTGCCTGGACGAGGCGATGCTCAAGATCACCAAGGGTGAGGACTTGCCGAAAGGCTATTCCAAACGCAGCAAGGATTTCAGCCGGGACTTCTGCAGCGCGTGCGGTTCCAGGGTGCGCAACCGGTTCGGCGACTGGAAACCCGACGGCATCACCCCGGTCGCCATGTTTCCGAACCTGCTCGACGCAGCCACGCAACACGCCATGCCTGACGTGCTGAAGGCGCAAAGCAACCACCTCGCGGAGGAATGCGTACTGGAGCGTGCTGTGCTCGACCAGCTGTTCGAAGACGGCTGAGCTCAGCCCTGCCCTTCAGCCTTCTCCTGCAGTCGCTTCTCGGCATCGCCCGATAGGCGGATGTTGAGCTCGCGCAGCTGCTGGGGTGACACCGTGTTGGGCGCACCCATCATCAGGTCCTGGGCCTGCTGGTTCATCGGGAACAGCGTGACCTCGCGGATATTGGGTTCATCGGCCAGCAGCATGACGATGCGATCAATGCCCGGGGCCAGCCCGCCATGGGGCGGACAGCCGTACTTGAAGGCATCATAGAGCGCGCCAAAGCGGTCCTCGACATCTTGCGCCGTGTAGCCGGCAATCTCGAAGGCCTTGACCATGGTGCCTGGCTCATGGTTTCGGATCGCGCCGCTGCACAGTTCCACGCCGTTGCACACGATGTCGTACTGGTAGGCCAGGATATCGAGCGGATCCATGCTATCGAGCGCTTCGCGACCACCCTGGGGCATCGAAAACGGGTTGTGGCTGAAGTCGATCTTCTTGGCGGTCTCGTCGTATTCGTACATCGGATAATCGACGATCCAGCAGAAGCGGAAGGCGTTCTCTTCAACCAGGCCAAGCTCCTGACCGGCGCGGGTTCGCACCAGTCCGGCAAGCCGTTCGGCTTCGCCCTGTTCGGCGCAGGTGAAAAACACGGCATCGCCATCGCCGACACCGGCCAGTTCGCAGATCGCGGCCTGCTCTTCTTCTTTCAGCAGCTTGGCGATCGGGCCCTTGCCTGCACCATTCTCGAAAATCACGTAGGCCAGACCCTTGGCGCCGTTGTCCTGGGCAAAGCCGATCATCTTGTCGAAGAAACTGCGGGGTTTGGCGCCTGCACCCGGGGCAGGAATGGCACGTGCAACAGCACCCTTGGCGATCTGCTCACGGAAGATCTTGAAGTCTGACTCGGCAAACGCCGCGGTCGCATCGGCATTGCGAATGGGGTTACGCAGGTCGGGCTTGTCCGAACCGAATTCCAGCATGGCTTCGGCATAGGGAATGCGCGGAAACGGTGCTGCTGTGACCGGAC
>JABIUG010000251.1 GCA_018700655.1 Rhodospirillaceae bacterium
CGATTCACGCCGGCTCCTGCATTGTTGCCGACAACAGTGCGGCGCTCAGGAGCCTCGCGTCCTTCACCCTCGAGATCACGATCTGGCCGACCACGCCGGTCATTCACGAGCAGGCCGTGATGGGCGTGTGGGACAGCGAGCATCAGGCCGGTTATCTCCTCTCGATCGGCCCCGAAGGCGCAGCGCTTACCACCGGCGACGGCAGCGGATCGGTCAGCCGCACGGCAACCAAGGGGCTGATGACCGCGCGTGAGTGGTACCGCGTCACCGCGAGCCTTGATGCGGACGGCAACGCTTCCGTTAATCAACAGCCACTCAACATGGATGGACGCGGCGAAACGGCACGCAGCGCAACCGGACATCACGAGACCGCACCAAAGGCCAGCAACGGCGCCAGGTTCCTGGTCGGCGCGGCCTGGGGTGGGCCAGGCAATGCCAACGGCCTGCAGCCCGTGATGTGTTTCAACGGCAAAGTCGAGGCCCCGCGCGTGGCCCAGGGTGTACATGACGCTGGAGAAGCAGGTAACTGTGTGCTGGCATGGGATTTCTCCCGCTTGATCAAGAGCCTCAGGGTCGAGGATGTCTCCGGCAACGACCGTCACGGCCAAACCCTCAATCTGCCGACCCGTGCGATGATCGGGAGCAACTGGACGAGCGAGCAGCACGACTGGCGTCATGCCGGGGATCAGTACGGCGCAATCCACCTGCACGATGACGACATCGGCGATGCCGGCTGGTCGCCCAGCGTGACGATGGCCCTGCCCGACGATCTCAAGAGCGGCATCTATTGCATCCGCCTCTCCGGTGGCGGCGCAGAAGACATGCCGCCGGTGGTGGTGCAGCCCAAACGGGGGGCCGCGACCAGCCCGATCGCATTTCTGGCCTCAACCGCGACCTACCAGACCTATGCCAACATGCATCACAGCACCGATGATGCCGCCGCCGAAATGCGCTCGGCCAGCGCGACCATGCTGTCAGATGACGACACTTATCTCTTCGAACATCGCGAACTCGGCCACTCGCCCTATGACACCCACAGCGACGGCACCGGTGTTTCGGTCGCCAGCGCCCGCCGACCGATGCTGGGCTACCGGCCTAAAGCCGGCGTCTGGAGTTTCAACGCCGATACCCACCTCACCGCATGGCTCGAAGACGAAGGCTTCACCTGGGATGCCATTAGCGACCATGCCCTGCACGAGGAGGGCCTCGACCTGCTCGCGCCCTACAAGGTCGTCGTGACCGGCGCACACCCGGAATACTGGTCGACTCCGATGTGGCAGGCCATGACCGCCTATCTCAGGGGCGGCGGCCGGCTGATGTATATGGGCGGCAACGGCTTCTACTGGCGTATCGCCTTTCATGAGGAAGCACCCTGGGCATTGGAGATCAGGCGGGCACAGGCCGGCGCACGTTACTGGATCGCCGAGCCCGGCGAATACCACATGGCGTTTTCCGGTGAGATGGGTGGACTCTGGCAACGGGTCGGGATCGCGCCGCAACAGCTCGTCGGGATCGGCACGGTGGCAACCGGTTTTGATTCCTGCAGTTACTACGAGCGCCTGCCAGACAGCTTCCATCCACGCGCCCAATGGATTTTCGAGGGCGTCGGGGCAGACGAAAAGATCGGCGATTTCGGCCAGTTGGGCGGTGCTTCCGGCCTGGAACTCGACTGGGTCGACCGCTCACTAGGCACACCCGACCATTGCCTGCGGCTGGCAAGTTCCACCGATCATTCACCGCAATATCTCCAGACCGTCGACACTATGACCTTCAACCACACAGCCGTGGCCGCACCGGTCAATCCGGCAGTGCGCGCCGACATGGTGTTCTTCGAGACACCCCAGGGTGGCGGTGTGTGGTCGACCGGTTCGATCGCCTGGAGCACATCGCTCGCCTGGAACGCTTATGACAACAACGTCGCGCGGATCACCGGCAACGTCCTGCGGCGCTTTGCCGCTGCCGATCCGATCCCCGCGCCCTGAACAAGACCCTCAAGGAGAACCACCATGCGACGTTTGCTGGGCTACACCGATGAAATCAGCGTTCAGCCGGGCCAGACGCTCAACTTCAAGGTCTCCAGCGAGGATGAAGGCCAGTTCGACCTCAAGATCGTGCATATCCGAAGCGGCGATGACAGCCCCGGTGGCCCCGGCCTGAAGCAGCGCGTGGTCGATGCAGAGGTCAACGGCACCTATCCCGCCCGTTATCAGGCGACCCAGGTCGGTTCGTTCGTCTCGCTCGATCGCGCCGAGGCTTTTGCCCTGGAAAGTTTCACGATCCAGGCCCTGATCTGGCCGACCCTGCTTTCGAAGGACGAGCAGACCGTGATGGGTAACTGGGACGCTTCGGCCGGGTCCGGCTACGCCATCGTCATGGAGGGCGGCAAGGCCGCTCTGAAAATCGGCGACGGGTCCAGTGTCGAGACCCTGACCTCGGGCGCGGTGATGCACGAGAGGCGGTGGTATTTCGTCGCTGCGAGTTTCGATGCCGCGACCGGCGAAGCAACCCTGGTCCAGGAACCCTTGGTGCGATACGCCGGTGAAGGCGACAAGGCCAATGCAACAAGCACGATGGCTGTGCGCCCCGGCAAGGGCGCGCGTTTCCTGATCGCTGCCCACAACACGGCCAGTGACGGCGCGATCGTCGCCGATGGCCTGTTCAACGGTAAGATCGATACACCCAGTGTGGTGAACCGGGCCCTGTCACGGGCGGCGATGGAACGGCTGAAGGAGCGCAAGGTTCCGCGCGACCTGGCCACCGATGTCGTCGCGCTGTGGGATCTCAGCAAGGAGATGAACGGCATCATCGCCCATGATGTCAGCGCGAACCGCCACCACGGTGCGCTCGTGAACATGCCAACGCGCGCCATGAAGGGCTGGAACCACGACGGCAGCGAAATGGTCTGGACCCACAAGCCCGAACACTACGGCGCGATTCATTTCCACGATGACGACCTCTATGACTGCGGCTGGGAAAGCGATGCCTCCTGGACCGTGCCGCAGGGCACCAAAAGCGGCACCTATTGCGTCGAGCTGACCCAGGGCGACCAGTGGTTCTACATCTCGTTCTATGTCCGCCCCCCCACCGGCAAGCCGACCGCAAAACTGGCGTTGCTGGTCGCGACCTGCAGCTACTATGCCTATGTGAACCACCATATGGCCTATGACTGGGGCACGCTTGGCGAGCACAGCGGCAACACGTTCGCGATATTCGACCTGGAGGACATGCATCTGCACATGCATCCCGAGCACGGCCTGTCGATGTACGACAACCATTCGGACGGCTCGGGCGTGGCCTATTCCTCCCGCCTGCGTCCCTTCATGCACATGGGCCCCCGTGACAATCTCTGGCAATACAATGCCGACACCCACATCACCGACTGGCTCGAAGAAAAGGGCATCGAGTTCGACGTCTTCACCGATGACGACATGCATGCCGAAGGCGTCAGCCTGCTCGAACATTACGACTGCGTCATGACAACGACGCATCCCGAGTACTACACGACCGAAATGATGCACGCGCTGCTGAACTACCAGCAGAAGGGCGGCCGCTTCATCTACATGGGCGGCAACGGGTTCTACTGGCGTGTGGCCCTCCACCCCACCCTGCCCGGGGCGATGGAAATGCGCCGCGCCGAGGACGGCATGAGGAGCTGGATCGCCGAGGGCGGCGAATATTACATGAGCTTCACCGGCGAACTGGGCGGCCTGTGGCGGCGCAACGGCCTTTCTCCCGAAGCAATCTGCGGCACCGGCTTTGCCGCGCAGGGCTTCAACTTTGCCAGCCACTACCTGCGCACCGATGCGAGTGAAGACCCGCGTGCCTCCTGGATGTTCAAAGGCATCGGGCGTGACGAGAAGATCGGTGATTTCGGCACGGTTCTGGGCGGCGCTGCAGGCAGCGAGATCGACAGCATCAACCACGAAGAAGGCACCCCGCCCCATGCGCTGGTTGTCGCCGAGGCGACCGAGTTCGGGGTCGACATGCATTGGGTGAAAGAGGAGTTCAACCACTCCCATTCCGCGGTCAACGGCGAGAACTGCCCGCATGTACGCTGCGATATGGTGTTCTATGAAACACCCAATGGCGGCGCCGTGTTCTCGACCAGTTCGATCGCCTTTGCGGGCTCACTGGCGCATGACAACTACAGCAACAATGTCAGCCGCCTGCTGGAGAATGTCGTGACGCGCTTCATCGATGAGGAACCGATACCGGCACCCTGAACCGCCACAGCTCTATGCTGAACGGCTGGCGCGATAATCTGCAATGCGTTGGTCGACCATCGCCTGGAATGCATCACTCACCCGTTGCAGGTGCGGACGGGTATAGGGAAACGCCCCGGCGTGATCGAAGTTGTGGCGCATGGCCGCGTTCGCTTCAAAAACCACCACGCGTCCTTCCTTGTCGATCGTGTAGTCGATGCCGAAGAAATCGAGGTCGACTACGTCACGGATCGCGTGCAGCGCCTTCATGACGTCGGAACCCAGATAATCTTCCGGGTCGCGCAGATAGTGTTTCTCGGCGTCCTGCGAC
Organism: Rhodospirillaceae bacterium; assembly: GCA_018700655.1. Taxonomy (GTDB): domain Bacteria; phylum Pseudomonadota; class Alphaproteobacteria; order SP197; family SP197; genus SP197. Next base: position 4,534 of record JABIUG010000251.1, read on the forward strand.
GCCTGGTGGTCGACCATCACACTGTAACGATCACCCGAATGGATCTGCCAGTTATCGTTGGTCAGATTCGCCACGGGATAAAATGCACCATCGATGAAAAACGACCGGGTCTTGTGAAACAGGCCATCGGTATCGCGCCCTTCGATGTATTCGATGGCATAAAGTTCGATGCCGGGTTGGAGCGTTTCGAGATGTTCTAGAAGCGCCGTGCGGGTATCCAGTTTCTCCATGGATATCCCGGTCTGGCTGCCCGGCAGACGAACGATCAGAGGTAGGCTAAAGCCGCGTGATTCCAGCTCGCGCACGACATCCTGCGGCGTGCCTTCATTGCGAAACTTCTCGGTCCTGGGAAACACGACACCCGGCAGCGTGCCCAGCCGCTCAGAATTGGCTTCACGGGTCGCTGCAAGCACCTTCGCGGGATCGTTGATCACCGGTCTGTCGGGGAATCCCTTCAAGAAGCTGCTGATCATGCGCAGCGTTACCGGGCTCAGGTCACCGCAACTCACCGTGTTGATCGCCAGATCAAAGCCGGGCAGCCGATAGGGATGTTCGGAACCCGCGCCTGCGATATGGGCGATGTAGAGGTTGATCCGACCTTTATCGAGCAGGTTGCGGATCGAAAAGTGTCCGCGTGTGAGGCGTTGATCATAGACCTTCCGCGTCTCGTCAAAATCGACCCTGAGCCGGCTGCCTTCAAGCGTGCGAAAGCGCACGACATTGGATTTCTCCGGGTCTGGACGCCGTGGCCCGGTGACAGGCTCCAGCAAGGCAGATGCCCTGAACTGACGACTTGCCACACCCTCACGGCCACGTTCATGCAGAAGCGCGGAGAGTAGTTTCAGGGATACGGCCGATGCAGTACCGGCTTCAGCACAACGCGAAAGCAGACGCCCGGCCAAGCCGAAGGCTCCGACCTTGAAGAGGAGGTTACCCAGCTGCTCATTGTGCCTCCAATCGGCAGGGGCAAGCCTGGCTGCGCGCCGGGCATGACGTTTGACGAGGTCGCGGCGGGGTGTGGCCATCAGTGCGCGGGCGAGTTCCAGGCGTCGACCGGGATGACGCGGCCAGGCGCGAACTTGCGCATAAGCCTGTCGCAGCCGTTCGGCACGGCGCTGGTCGAGCGACGGCTTGTCGGAGGGGCCTGCAATCCCTGTGTCAGTCAAGGTCTGGCACTCCCACCCTGAACCGATACATCAAGCGATCGCTCTGTTCGGAAAAACCGAGCCGTCCATGGAGAGTCTTGGTGTTGTGCAGAAACAGGGTTTCACCGGATTCGACGCGAAAGCGTGTAACCACGTCATCGCGCTGAAGGACTTCATCAAGGCGGTCCATCGCAGCCTTTGACTGACCTTCCAGCGCTGGACCGTTTTCGCAGGCCGAATCAATCTGAGCACGATAATAACGAATGTGGGGAAAACCCTTTCTGAAGCTGAGGACACGGTGGTTGCCCCGCCCGAACGGGAAAACCGGCTGGCGCAAGGCTTCAATGGTATCGCGATCGAGGTAGTGAACGACATCCTCGACCGCTGCCACCAGGGATTCTCCGCCCTGGGGATCGGCGCGGACCATCTGAAACGCCACGACATCTTCGGGCTGTTGTTTGTAGGAAACATCGGTATGCAGCTCGAGCGAGCGATTGGTTCGACTGTAATGCGTGACATCCTTCTTCTGTGCCAGCTTTTCGGGATCGATCCGCACGCGGGTAAACGAAACCTTCGGGAGTTGAGGCTCCTCGTCGTCACTGCTGTTGATCGCGATCGACTGCATCAGCCGGTGAACAAAACCCCAGTCTTCGGTCGGCTCGGGACTGACCAGCACCAGGCAGTGGGGATGCCTGCGCAGGGTCGCGACGAGGCGTGATGCGATCTTGCGGAACACACCCGGATGCGTCGCAACGCGTTCCAGCAACTCTGGTGCCATGGTGACACGTGGAATTTTCATGGTTCTCTGATCAGCGCTTCATCCAATGGATGGCCTAAAGTACCACCGTCTCATGCAACATTATCGCCATGCCTATTGCGCTCAGGCCAGCGGGCCAAACCAGGAGGCGCTGACCTCCCGCCAGCGGGAAAAATAGGGCTCCAGATCACCCGGATCCCGCTTGCTCGAGAGCATTTCGGGCGGCACTTCGAACCAGGGCTGTTTGCTGTTGGTCCACAGGTGGCCGATCGGTCTTAACCAGCTGTGATCATCCAGCGAACCGGCCTTGATCGAAACCACGCCGATTTCGGCGCTGTCGCCGGATCGGTCGACGTGAAACAGCCGGCTGCCGCAACCAGGGCAGAAATGGCAGTCGATCACATTGCCGCTGTGGGTCGGACGCGACCAGGCTTTCGTTGCGTCCCAATCGACCTCGAGACTGTCGCCAGAAACCAGCATCGACATCCCGAAAGCCGACGAAGACTGGGCCTGACATTCGGTGCAGTGACAGCAGTAGAGTGTGAGCGGAATGGCGTTGACGCAGTAGCGAATCGCTCCGCACTGACAGCCGCCTTCGAACGGGAGAGAAACACGCATCTCACTCATTTTTGACCTCATTGACCCATTGTTGCCCAAATGCGGCAGGATATAGCGACAAGTGTGACGCAATCTTGTCGAAATTCTCGGTACCGTTGCCTATGATGAGATAGACGACCGGCCTTGACCCATCACCATTGATGGCTTGGGCGGATCGACTAGGGATAAGAAAAACATTCACGGGAGACTTTGACATGAGTGACTACATTAGAAAACTCGACGCATCGCGTCGTACGGTTCTGGGCGGCGCAGCCGCAGCCGGCGCCGCAGCGGCCATGGGCCCGACCATTCTGGGCGGCACCGAAGCCAAGGCAGCCGAACCTAAGAGCGGCGGCACCTTGCGCGCTGGCCTGGGCCACGGTTCGACCACGGACTCGCTGGACCCGGCAACCTATGAAAACGGCTTTTCGAGCTTCATGGGTATCGGCGGCCTCTTCAATTACATGACTGCCGTTGACGAAACCAACCAGCTTTCGCCCGAACTCGCCGAAGAGTGGGAAGCAACGCCGGACGCCATGACCTGGACCTTCAAGATTCGCGAAGGTATCGAATTCCACAACGGCAAAACCATGACACCTGACGACATCGTGGGGTCGCTGAACTACCACCGCGGCGCCGATTCCGTGTCGGCAATTTCCAGCCTGTTCGAGCAGGTCACCGACATCCAGGCCAAGGACAACACGGTCGTCATCTCGCTCAATGCGGGCAATGCCGATTTCCCCTACATCATGAGCGATTACCATCTCGGCATTCAGCCGACCTCGGAAGGCGCGATTGTCGATCCGCTTTCGGGCATCGGTGCCGGCAGCTACATGCTGGTCGAATATGAGCCCGGCGTTGCCTCCAGGCTGACCCGCAATCCCAACTACTGGAAAGACAATGCCGGCTGGTTCAACGATGTCGAGATGACGACGATTGCCGATCCGGCAGCGCGCCAGAACGCCATGTTGTCGGGCCAGGTCGATATCATCGACCGTGTCGACACCAAGACCGCGCATCTGCTGGCACAACATCCTGCGGTCGATCTCGTCGAAGCCACGGGCACACTGCACTACACGATGCCGATGCGCTCGGACATGGCACCTTTCGACGACAACAATGTGCGTATGGCGATGAAGTACGCAATCAATCGCGACGAACTGGTCGACAAGATCCTGCGTGGACACGGTGTCGCCGGCCAGGATACGCCGATCACTCCCGCCAACCGCTTCTATGCTACCGACCTCGAGGTCGCCGGCTATGATCCCGACAAGGCGCGCTGGCACATAGAGCAGTCCGACTACAACGGTCAGACCTTCGATCTCTCGACTTCGGACGCGGCCTTCGTCGGCGCTGTCGATGCCGCAGTGATCTTCAAGGAGCAGGCCGCGGCAGCTGGCATTGACATCAATGTCATCCGTGAGACGCCTGATGGTTACTGGTCCGACGTCTGGATGGCGAAACCCTGGTGCTTCAGTTACTGGGGTGGCCGTCCGACCGAAGATTGGATGTTCTCGACCGCCTATTCGGCCAATGCTCCCTGGAACGAGGCCTATTGGAGCAACGATCGCTTCAACGAGCTGCTCATCCAGGCCCGTGCTGAGCTCAACGAGGACCTCCGCCGCGAGATGTATCGCGAAATGCAGCAGATCATGGCGACGGAAGGCGGCTCGGTCATTCCGATGTATGCCAACAACGTCGATGCCGCATCGACCGCTCTGGCCCACGGCCCGAACATCGGCGGCAACTGGAGCCTTGATGGCAACCGTCTCATGGAACGCTGGTGGTTCAACGACCCTTCAGCCTAATCTGACGGGCTTACTTGTTACCGAAGGGGCGTCGCACATGCGGCGCCCCTTCTTTCTTGGGCCTCTAGTAGAGCTCGCCCGACTTCTTCACGAAACGATGGCCACCCGCGCTATCGGGTTCGAGGTGGAGATCAATATCCGGGTAGGAACAGACGTCTTCGGGCGCACGGCTGCCGATCTCCAGATAGGTCGCGCTAGCTTCGCTGCGGTTGATCATGTGGTGGCCGTCGGCAACACCCGCGATCGAGGTGGTTGCCATGCCCGCCGTCAGAAGGGTCTCGCCGTCATCGGTAATCAGGGTCAGTTCGCCCGAAAGGACATAGACAAATTCGTCCTCGTGGCTGTGCCAGTGGCGCTGTGAGGCCCAGGCACCGGGATGGAGTGTGACGAGGTTGACGCCGTACTGGGTCAAGCCGCCGGCATCGTCCAGGGCGACCTTGGAACGCGCCATGCAGGGTTCTTCGAACGGCGATGGGTAGCCGCTGCCCCAGTGCTCCACCAACGTGGTCAGATCGATCACGGTTGTGCCCTTTTTCATGGTCATGACGCCCCTTTCGGCTTTGCTGTCTGTTTCACGCCGGGGGTGCCGGCTGCGAGGCCACCATCGGCGAGCATGGCAATACCGGTGACGTAACTTGCCTGTTCGGAGGCGAGATAACAGATCACATCGGCCATCTCCCTGGGCCGGGCCACACGACCCATGACGATCCGATCGGAAAGCGCCTCGTAACCAGCATCGACCGAACCAGCCGAACGGACCGCAAGCGCCTGCAGCATATCGGTATCGATCGCGCCGGGCAGGACGGCGTTGACCCTGACATCGGGCGCAAATTCGATAGCCCAGGCTTTGGTCATCGCCACGACACCACCCTTGGAAGCACAGTAGATCGAAGCACCATGCGCGCCCTGCACCGCACGCACCGAGGCAATGTTGACGATCGCACCAGCAGCCTGTTTCAGGGCTTCCAATGCATGTTTGGTGCAGAAAAACGTGCCCTTGAGGTTGGTATCGATGATCTGGTCCCAGATGTCTTCATCAAGATCTTCGACCGCGCCGCCACCGCCCGAACCCGCGTTGTTCACCAGGACATCAAGCCCGCCAAGGCCTTCGAGCGCCGTTTCAACAATTGCCCTGCAACCGCTGGCCGTGCTGGTATCCCCGGGTGCCGCCAAGGTCGCGCCACCGATCTGGGCCAACGCGGCAGCGACCGACTCAGCGCTGCGTCCGTTGACCGCAACCGTCGCGCCCTCGGCCAGGAACTGCTCCACCGCTGCACGGCCGATACCGCGCGTTCCACCGGTCACCAGGACTTTCTTGCCTTCGAATCTCATGTTTCTTCTCCTTGAGTTTCCATCACCATGCGTTCGCGCCGGTAAGGAACGTCACTATTGGCCAGGTTTTCGGTGCCGAGCTCGCGGGCATAGAGATGCCCGTCATGTACCGCCGACGCGATGGTCTGGGGACACAGACAATCACCAATCAGGGCCACCGTCTTGATCCCGGCGGCTTCCATGATGTCGGGACGCTTGGCAAAGCGATGATAAACCTGCTCGTTGGGCAGGCGCGAGGTCACCAGCACCACGCTCCCGGCAGCCACCTCGCTTTCGCGGCCGGTATAGGTGCAGGCGAGGCAAACATGGTCGCCCCCGATCGCAACCAGATTGCTCTGTGTGCGGATATCGACCCCCAGCTCGATCAAACGTGACTGGATGAACGCCTGTTCCAGGGTGAGCAGGGTAAATTCCGAGACCACGGCCGATGGGGTCACCAGGATGACCTCGAGACCATCACCGGCAAGCTTCTCGGCGAGCAGGCCACCCATGGTGTGGTGGTCATCATCAAAAATCACGACAGGACCGTTCTTGACGCGCCCCTCCATCACGTCATCAGGCCCGTGGACATGGGAAGCACCGGCTCCGGGGATCGTGTCGCGGTTGGTGTTGCCTACCCCGTCGCGCCGCCACGACGAACCCGTCGCAAACACGACATTGGGAGCACCAAAGGACGTGACCGCCTTGTCATCGAGAAAGCTGTCGAGGAAGACCTTCACGTTGGGCATTTTCTGGATCTGGCCCAGACGCCAGTCCCGAACACGCATCCAGGCAGCCAGCCCCGGAAGTTGCGCTTCCATGATGAGACGCCCGCCCAGTTCCTTGGTGCGTTCGGCCAGGGTTACGTCATAGCCGCGCTGGCCCAGCGCGCGTGCAGCCTCAAGGCCCGCCGGCCCGGCACCGACGATCAGGACCCTGTCGTCACTCGCCCTGGGCGGAATCGTGTCGGTGTGCCAGCCACGACGCCATTCCTCGCCGACCACCGGGTTCTGTGTGCAACGCATCGGCACACAGGTGTTGTTGCCTGAAACACAGATGTTGCAACCGATACATTCGCGGATGTCTTCGGCACGGCCCTCTTCGATCTTTTTGGGCAGAAAGGAATCGGCAATCGCCGGCCTTGCCGCTCCGATCAGATCCATGATGCCTGACTTGATCACACGCACCATCGAATCCGGGCTGGTGTAACGCCCGACACCGACCACCGGTTTCGTGGTCATGGATTTCACGAAGGCGATAGCGTCTTCCTGGAAACCTTCTTGGGCGAACCGGCTGGTCTTTGAATCGTTCTCCCAGCCCGAAACGTTGACGTCCCAGAGATCGGGCAGCTCGGCCAGCATCTCGACGACCTCGCGGCCCTCGTTCTGCCATTCCAGACCAGCCTCACCGATGCGTTCGTCGACGGCGAAACGCAGCGCCACAGCACAACTGTCACCGACGGCATCCTTCGTATCCTCAAGCAGTTCACGCAACAGCCGCGCCCGGTTCTCCAGCTTGCCGCCATAGGCGTCGCGGCGGCGGTTGTAGCGCTGCAACAGGAAATGCATGGGGAGCGCGACATTGTGCGCGCAGTAGACATAGACGATGTCGGCTCCGGCCTTCTTTGCCCGAATGGCGGCCTCGCGGTGCCAGCGGCGAAACTCATCGATGTCATAGAGGTCCATGCCGCGCGCCTGGGGCAGGGTCGCGTATTTGTTGGCCTGATGGCTGGGCGCCAGGGGTGCGGTGCGCGATGTCTTGTTGGCCCGCGAGAGACCGCCGTGAACCAGCTCGACGCCGAACAGGCCGCCATGTTCATGCACCTTGTCGGCGGCTGCGGCAAAGACCGGGATATCGTCATCGTCCCACAGGCGCATCGATGCGCCCGGCAGTTCATCGGTTGTGGGGTGGATCATCACTTCTTCGGTGCAAACCACGCCCCAGCCGCCCTCGGCGCGCTGACCGCGCAGTTCGGCATGGGCATTGGGCCAGTTCGAGCCCATGCCGGTGCAATGGGGCACCTGATAGAAACGGTTCCTGGTGGTAACCGGCCCGATCTGAACGGGCTCAAACAGAATATCGTAACGGGGATCTCGTGACACGGTTTCACCTTTTCTCTCAACGGTGGGGAGACTAAAGCGGATAGCGACCTTGGGGTATCGCAAAGCGTTTCTGCCTGATGGTGAATCGTTCTAGCCTTGGCACCAGGGCGTGGAGGATCGAACATGTTTGAAGCCGAACGGATCACTTACCGCAATTTCTGGCTCGAACAGGCGCTAGCTGAAGAAGGTGACCCTGCACCAGCCCCGCCCCTGGAGAGCGAACGGCGCTGCGACATCGCCATTGTCGGCGGCGGCTACACCGGGCTGTGGACTGCGATCGACCTGAAGCGACGCGATCCCTCGCTCGATGTCGTCCTGATTGAAAAGGAAATCTGCGGCTGGGGTGGCAGCGGCCGCAATGCCGGTTATCTGCTCAACATGTGAGGCAAGTTTCCCACCATGCGCCGCCTGTTCGGCACCGAGCGCGCCCTTGCCGCCGGGCATGCCGCTGATCAGGCGCTCGAAGAAGTCATCAGCTTTTGTGCAGAGCACGACATCGATGCCGAAATCCGCCGCGCCGGCTGGCTGTGGGGTGCGACCCTGCCGGAAACCGTCGGCGAATGGCGCCCGATCATGGAAATGCTTGTACCGCACCAGGTAACACCGTTGCGCGAGCTTGCCGGCGAAGAAATCGCCGATCGCTGGGGCATCACGGGAACGCTTGGTGGCGCAATCGACGAGCGATCCGGCCACCTTCAACCGGCCAAGTTGGTGCGCGGCCTGCGCCGGGTGGCCCTGGAAATGGGTGTCGAGATCCACGAAGGCACGGCGATGACGGCACTGGGACGTGGCAGCCCGCTGACGGTGACAACACCACGCGGTCGAGTGACGGCGAACCGGGTCGTGCTGGCAATCTATGCTTGGGCGGCACAGCTGCCGGAACTGCGGCGCAGCCTGGTGACGGTTTCCTATTCGGTGGCCACCACACCGGTCATGACCGAACGCCTCGAACAAACAGGTTTTGCCAACGCTCCAGCCTTCAACGAAACGCGCAACATGATCAATTCGCTGCGCCCGACCGTCAGCGGGCGTGCCCTGTTCGGCAAACCAGGCACAGCGCTTTCGTTCGGTGGCAAGGTCAGCACGGCCCATGACCGTGACTGGGACTGGAACCTTGACGCCGAACGCCGCCGCCGCGAACTCGACCCGCATTATCCCGGGCTCAGCGCGGCCTATGCCTGGTCGGGCCCAATTGACCGGACCAAGGACGGCCTGCCCTTCTTTGGCCGCCTGCCGGGCCATCCAGACATCCTCTATGCGACCGGCTTCTCGGGCGACGGCGTCGGCCCATGTCGGCTGGCTGGCAAGGTGATGGCGGCTATGGCGCTGGATCAGCATGACGAATGGGCCGATCTTGGTTTTGTCCGCCCGCCAATGCAGGACCTGCCGCCCGAACCGATCTGCTGGCTCGGCGTGAAGATGGTGCGTGATGCCCTGGGGCGGGTCGATGATGCCGTCCATGCCGGCCGGAAACCCGACCCCGTGACGCGCAAGCTGGCCAGTCTTCTGGCCAGCGGCATCGTCTCGCGTAGCGACGAATAGCATAGCCATTCGCCGGGCGCTGGAGCGCGGGGCCAGCAAGGCCTATAAATCAGCACCACCCGCGCACAGGAGTGCTTCATGCCGATCATGACCGAAGAAGACGTTCGTTATAACCAGCTGATCAAGACCTTCGCGTCCGAACCGACGCCCGGTTTCGAAAGCCAGAGCGAACAGGACTTCGTCTGGGGCCAATCCTGGGGCTGCCGCAACGATGTCGGGCGCCTGCGTGCGGTCCTGATGCACCGGCCGGGTGACGAGCTCAATATTGTCGATCCGGCCAAGAAGATCGAGGAGCTGGGGGCTTATGGTGATCCCGACGTTGGCTGGTACTGGCGTGGCGCAACCCCACCCGACCTTCCCGCCATGCAGGCCCAGCACGACGCCCTTGTGAAGGTGCTCGAGGAAAATCAGGTCAAGGTCGTGATGCTCGATGCCTGCGCAGAAGGCCGCATGAAAAGCTGTTACACGCGTGATGTCGTGATCGCGGTCGATGGTGGCGCGATCGTCTGCCGCCTTGGTCCGCGCGTGCGCCGGGGCGAAGAACAGCCGGCGACACGCACGCTGGCCAAACTGGGCATGCCGATCCTGCGCACGATCCACGGCAGCGGCATCATGGAAGGTGGCAGTTTTGCCTGGCTCAACGAGGATACCGCCGTGATCGGCGTCTCCAGCCGGGTCAACGCCGAAGCCGCCGACCAGATCGAGGAAGTCCTCAACCGCCAGGGCGTCGAACTGCTGCGCATGGAGGTGCCGGGCTTCCGCCTGCACATCGACGGCATGCTGGTGATGGTCGATGTCGACACCGCCCTGATCAACCCGATCCTGCTTCCTTTCGCCTTCATGGAAGAACTCAAGGCACGCGGCATCAAGCTGATCGAACTTTCGCCCGAAGACGAACCCTTCACGATCAACTGCCTGGCGATTGCACCGGGCCGCGTCATCATGAGCGAGAGCAGTGATCGCACCCTGGAAAAACTCGACAAGGCCAGGATCGAAACCATCGGGATCGACTACGAAGCAGTCTGGCGCGGCGGCGGCGGCATCCACTGCTCGACTGCCCCGCTAGCGCGCGACAGGATCTGATCATGGCTGAACACCTTCCCGGCCTCGAACGCCAACCAGACGAGATGAAACCCATCACCGTCGAGGGCGGCGAGGTCATGACCTACAGCTTCGGCTCAGGCGACGAGGTCCTGTTCCTGGCCAACGGCGGACCCGGCATTCCCTGCGACTACATGAGGGACAGCCACAGCCATCTCGCTGACCAGGGCTATCGGGTTGTGACCTGGGACCAGCTCGGTGTCGGGCGCTCCGACCGCCCGACCGATCCGGCACTTTGGACGATCGAGCGTTATGCGAGGGAACTCGAACAGGTCCGCACGGGCATGGGTCTTGGGCCGGTCCACCTGCTGGGGCAATCCTGGGGCGGCTGGCTTGCGATCGAATACGCGCTGACCTTTCCAGATGGACTGAAGACCCTGATCCTGTCGAACACCGCCGGTGATCTGCCGCATCTGGTCGAGGAACTGAACCGGCTGCGCTCCACACTCGGCCCTGAAACCGTAACGATGATGCAGAAACGCGAGGCCGAAGGCAGCATCGAACATCCCGAGTACCTGGCCGCGGTCGAGATCCTGAACTGGCGCCATGTCCATCGCCTGGAAGCGATGCCGCCTGCCCTGCAACGCAGCATGGATGGCATGGTGTTCGACATCTACAACGCGATGCAGGGGCCCAACGAGTTTGTCTATATCGGCAACCTGAAAGACTGGAACCGCGTGCCCGACATGCACCGGATCACCCAGCCGGCCTACATCATCGTCGGCGAACATGACGAGCTGACGCCAGCCTGCGCCATGAAGATGCATCACGCCCTGCCCGACAGCACCCTGCGCGTCTTCAGGGATGCCTCCCATTCCACCTGTTTCGAAACGCCTGAACCCTATTACCGCGAACTACTGACATTTCTGGAGAAACACCATGGTTGAGCCCCTGCCCGGATTGGAGCGTCAGCCCGATGCGATGGAAAAGATCGCGGTCGAGGGCGGTGAGGTCATGACCTACAGCTTTGGCAGCGGTGAGAATGTGCTGTTGCTGGTCAATGGCGGCCCGGGCCTTGCCTGCGACTATCTGCGCGACAGCCACAGCCATCTGGCAAATGGCGACCTGCGCGTCGTGACCTGGGACCAACTGGGAACCGGGCGCTCGGACCGGCTGACCGATCCGGCGCTATGGACGGTCGCGCGTTATGCCCGCGAGATGGAACAGGTCAGAACCGGATTAAGCCTGGGACCCGTGCACGCCCTGGGACAATCCTGGGGCGGCTGGATGGTGATCGAACATGCCCTGGCTTTCCCAGATGGCATCCGCTCCCTGATCCTGTCGAACACGACCGGCGAAGTTCCCTTTCTGCAGGCCGAGCAGAACCGTCTGCGGTCCTCGCTGGGGTCGGCGACGATGACGATGATGCTCAAACGAGAGGCCGAAGGCAGCACCGATCACCCCGAATACCTGGGGGCAATCGAGATTCTCAACTGGCGTCACGTTCACCGTCTCGAAATCATGCCGGCTGCGTTGCAACGGTCGATGGAAGGGGTGACTTTCGAGATCTATCAGCACATGTGGGGGCCCAACGAATTTGTCTGTATCGGCAATCTCGCGACCTTCGATCGCCTGGCCGACATGGCGAACATTGCCTGCCCCTGTCTGATTGTCGTGGGCGAACATGACGAGTTGACGCCGGCCTGCGCCATGCGGATGCATCACGTGCTGCCCGACAGCAGGATCAAGGTATTCACCAATGCCTCACACTCGACCTGCTTCGAGACGCCCGAGCCCTACTTCCGCGAACTCTCGGCCTTCCTCGACCACTGCAAGCACTGACATTTGCCCAAACGCCCTGACAATGCATATCGGTTTCCGGCCACGTAACTCTTCTCTAACCCTATGAACTAGATCGGATTTATACGGTGGTATGGAGCCATGTTGTGGTTCCATCCAGCCCCGATCCACTCTGGTCTCCGCGGCAATTCATCATGTGTGCCCAAACAACATCCTCATCCGATTCCCAGCGCGCGCTCGAGCTTCTCGAAGAAGGTCGGCGGCTGATGCGTTTGCGCCAGTCCCATATCTCGATACCGATGTTCAACGAGGCTTACCAGCTCGACCCGGACAATCCCGATATACGCTTCCAGATGGGTTCCGTCGCGCGCCTGCAGGGGGAACTCCCACTCGCGCTGCAACATCTCACCTTCTGTCTCGAGCACACGCCCGAGCGTGTCGAAGTCTGGCTGCGTCTGGGCGAAGTTCTCTCGTTCAGCAGGCGTTATCGCGAAGGTGTCGCGGTGACCCAGCGCGCCGTCGAGCGGCATCCCGAGAACGGCCGCATCTGGTGGCGTCACGGGCGCATGCTTCGTTACAACCAGTCCCTCGATATGGCACTCGATGCCCTGCAGCGCGCCGTGACGGCACCGTCGGTCAAAAACCGTGCCAACTTTGATCTGGCCTGTGTCCTTCAGCATCTGGGCGAGACAGGAAAAGCGCGCAAGATATTCGAGGACCTGGCAAATGAGTCCGATATAGGTCTGCTCGGGGTGTCAGCCTAGGCAATGTTGGTGGCACTGGACGATCCCCTGCCCGATCCGGAGACCTCGCGACGGGTCGTATTCCACGTCAAATCCAGGTTCCACGCACCGATTCTCAAGCCTGGCTGGGAACAGGCCCGACCCCATCATGTCACGCTGTTCACCAACGATGTCGAAGAGGTTCTGGCACACCAGCCTGATGTCGTCGTGGCCTGTGATTCACAGCTTGTCTCGATGCGGCGCATTTTGCCCGAAGCGTTTACTGTCAACACGCGCCACGGCCTGATCTCGAAACTGCATGCCGCATCACTCGCGAAATCAGCCGACTATTTCTGTGTCGCCAGCCCGTCACAGGTCGACTGGTTCCGTGACCGTGATATTGCGCCCAGGAAGGATTTCTGGCCGATTGGATATCTGCAGCTCGACCCCCTTTTTCGCGGTGAGGTGAAACCGGTATCGACGGGCGCGCCCGCCGGCATGCCGGTGGTCCTGTTTACCCCGACCCACGGTGAGGCGATTTCGGGTGTACCGATGCTTGGTGAAGACCCCGTCGCAGCCATACGGCCCAATCCGAACGACGCCTTCGTCATCATCAAGCCGCACCCTGAAATCCCTCTTCGCCACCCCGAATGGATGGATCGCTTCAGGGTTTCGGCCGCCCTGCACGAGAATGTGATGCTGGTGACCGACACCCACGCGTCGATCGACGCCTATATGGCAGCTTCCGACATCATGGTGAGCGATTGCTCGAGCGTGATGCTGAGTTATCTCGCACTCGACCGCCCCCTGGTTCTGCTCTCCAATCAGCAACGCTTTGATTCTCCAGAACGATTCGACCGTGAGGGCCCGGAATGGCAATGGCGCTCGATTGGAGAGGATGTCGAAGACATCGCCAATCTGCCCGCTGCCGTGATTAACGCGATCGGAAGTCCCGGGAGCCACGCGGAAGCGCGCGAAACCGCCAGACAGCACATTTTCGGCGAACTGACCGACGGGCGCACCGGCGAGCGGCTGTCACAAAACATCGCCGCCTTGCCACGGGCCGACTACAAACCCATATCCTGATCTGAGCAAAGGGAGACGGTTATGACCGAAAAGATCGTCAAGACAGAAGCCGAGTGGCGCGAGCAACTCGACGACGAGCAGTTTCATGTCACACGCAAGAAGGGCACGGAGCGTGCCTTCTCTGGGGCCCTGCATGACTCGAAAGCCTCTGGAACCTATCGCTGCATCTGCTGCGATGCCCCTCTCTTTGGCTCCGGCACCAAGTTTGATTCCGGGACCGGTTGGCCCAGTTTCTGGGAACCAATTTCGGAGGAGGCCGTCGAGACGGAAACGGACCGCAGCATGTTTTTCATGCCACGAACCGAGGTCGTCTGCGCCAAATGTGATGCCCATCTGGGCCACGTCTTTCCCGACGGACCCCAGCCAACGGGACAACGATACTGCATGAACTCTGCGGCGCTGCGCCTGGATGAGGAAACCTCAGAAATCGAAGCCCCCGAATAGTTCGTCACACGCGACACGGAGCCTCCCGTTATCGGTTTCGACCACAATGGGCTCTGGCTGGAAGGGGCTCTAGCCGGTTCTGATTTCGGGCATCTTCTGCCAGCGCAGCAGCATCAGGACCGCTGTGACACCGAAACCGACCGTCATGCCGATCCAAAGGCCCATCGGACCCATGCCCGCGGTGCGTGACAACAGCAATCCGCAGGGAATCCCCGCCAGCCAAAAGCCCGCCCCGGCCATCAGCATGGGTATCATTGTGTCCTTGCGCCCGCGCAGGGCACGCGAGATCACCACTTCGCCAGCCTGAACCAAAGCAAACAGGGCCGCGATCCAGCGCAACTGCCGGGTCAGTTCGAACGTCGCCGCATTGGCCGGGTCACCGGGATCAAGAAAGATCGATGTTATGAGGTCCGGCGCAGCACAGATGAACAGCGCAATCGGGATCACCAGAACAAAGATCGCACCCTCGGCAAACCAACCTGCCCTTTGCGAGGCTTGCGCGTGCCCGCCACCAAGTTCCTGGGCAACCCGCACCGATGCACCGTGGCCGAAAGCAACAGCCAGCGTCACACTGAGTGTCAGGGCGCCGACCATAACGTTATGGGCGGCCAGCGCGGTCGCACCGAAGGCCCCCATCAGCAGGAAGGTCGCCTGGAACATCGAACCTTCAACAAGGCGCACGGCCATGACCGGCAGCCCCAACCGCCAGATCTGGCGCCACATGGCGAAGTCGATCCTGTGCAGGTTGCGGAATGGGGGAAACTCCGAAAGTTCGGAGTGGCGGGCCAGATAGACGACCAGAACGGCCAGTTTAGCCCAGGCAACAACTGTCGTCGCAATGCCTGCGCCGACCACACCCAGCTCGGGAGACCCTGCCCAGCCGAACACCAGTACGATGTTGAGCACCAGATTGGTCGGCACCGCCGCGATCATGATGAACGTGATGATGATGGGCCGCGACAGCCCGGTCACCAATTGGCGCAGCGCCATGAACATGAAACTGGCAGGCAAGTGCCAGACCATCGCACGCAGATAGTCCTGCCCTACCGCCATGACCTCAGGGCCCTGATCGGTCAGCGCCATGATATCAGTGAGGAACCAGCCCATCAGAATCCAGGGCCCACTGATGACGAGTGCGGTGAGTAGCCCCGTGCGCGCACCCGAGGCGATTTCCTTTTTGGCGCCGGCTCCAAAACCGTGTGCGACCACGACGCCAACGATCATCAGAAGGCTGAAACCGGCATAAGTGAGTTCCCACATCACCGCGCCCGCGAGCCCGACCGCACCAAAGGCCAGCGCACCCAGCCGTCCCACTACCAGGATGTCGGTAAGGTAGATGCCGAGTTCGACCAGGAAAGCCACGGCGAGCGGTACCGTGACGCGGCTTTGCAGACGCAGTTCGTCACGCCAGCTCTTGGCACTTTCGGCCTTGAAAGGCTGCGTTGCGGCCCTCACGTGCGCCCGGGTACAACCAGGGCGTCCAGCACCACAACACCGCTTTCGCGCACCAGAAGCGGATTGATGTCGAGCTCGGCAAGAGCCCCCTCCAACTCAAGGGCCAGCACCGACAGTTTGACGACGGCATCGACCAGCGCATCACGGTCCGCGGGCGCGGCGCCCCGCACACCGTCGAGCAGTTTGCCTGCCTTGAGGCCAGCCAGGACATGACGCACCTCCCAAACCGAAACCGGCGGGCGCAAGACCGCCGCATCGTTCAGAATCTCGACCAGAACACCACCGGTTCCAAGCAGCACGAGCGCGCCGAACTGCGGATCGCGGGTCACTCCCAGGACCATCTCGACACCAGCGTCGAGCATCGGTGCAACAAACACACGGGTCCCAAGCCGCGCCGCGATATCTTCGTAGGCCTCGCGGACTGCTTGGGCATCAGTGAGGTTCAGTTTCACTCCACCGACTTCAGACTTGTGCGCAATGCCGGGTATGGCCGTTTTCAGTACAACCGGAAAACCGATCCGCTCGACCGCCGCCAGAACATCAGCAAGCGTGTCAGCGACGGCGTGATCGGGAACACTGAATCCGTAATCGGCCAGAAGCGCCAGTCCTTCGGCTTCATCGAACGGGGTTCCACCAGCAAGGCGCGCGTACCAGCGGGCTTGTCTGGTGCGATCCAGGATCGGGGGCTCTTCTTGGGGGCGATTCTTCCAATCGCGCCACCACAGTGCATGCGCCACGGCCTTGATCGCGGGAACCGTGCCGTCGAACACCGGAATGCCGTGCTTCTTTGTGAACTCTGCGGCCAGTTCGCGATAACTGACACTGCACAGATTGGTCGCCATCGCGACCGGTTTCGTTGTTGTTTGTGCAGCATCAAGACAGGCCTGGGCCAAGTCGGTGCAGTAGCTGTTGTGCTGCTGAAGATCGAGGAAGAATACCCCGAGCGCCGTGTCGGGGTCGGCCATCAAGGCAGTGAAACAATCCCGCGCAATACCGTCGTGGTCGACAATACTGCTGAACGCATCGCACGGGTTTTCAGGCTCCAGGCCGTAATCCAGCCGATCCGCCAGGGCGGCAACCGTGGTGTCATTGATGGCGGCGAATGGCACACCGAGGTCATCAGCGACATCGGCAATCATTTCGCGTTCACCGCCCGAATCATGAATGGTTGCCAACCCGCCCGGTCCCAGCCCGGTCGCGCGTTCCATCATCAGCGACGAAGCAACAAGCTCATCGAGGGTATCTGCCCGCAGGACCCCGTGGCGGCGGAACACAGCATCGAAAGCACGGTCGTCGCCAGCCAGGGCGCCGGAATGACTGACCGCCATGCGCGCAGCCAGGTCTGACCGTCCGGCCTTCAGCGCAACCACCGGTATGTCCTTGTCTGCGGCCTTGGCCAGTGCAGCCTCGAAAGCCTCGCCATCGCGAATGGTCTCGAGAAACAGCGTCAGAACACGGGCTGTGCCCAGTTCAAGGGCGTAGTCCATGTAGTCGGCAACCGTGGTCGAGAGCTCGCTGCCGATCGACGCCACGAAGTTAAGGCCCAACCTGCTTCCCGTGAGCGCGCCGAAGACCGAGCCCGATTGTGCCAGCGCCGTGATCTTGCCCGACTCTTGCCAGTCAAAGGGAAAGGAATTGACGTTGATGCGTGCCTCGTAGTTGCAGAAACCCATGCAATTTGCCCCATTCGCAGGGACACGCGCTTCGCGCAGCATTGCCGACAGGCGCTGTGAAAGGGCCAGTTCGCTGTCATCAGGGACCTGGCAACTTCCGAAAATCGATGCCGCACTGATCCCGGCCTCGAGTGCCAGGCGGAGTTGCTCTTCGATCCTTGTGTCCCCGACCGCCATCACCGCCAGGTCGACTGTTTCGGGCAGTTCGTCGAACGAGCCATAACAGGCGTGGCCGGCAACCTCGTCATAGCGCGGGTTGACCGGATAGATCGGCCCGTCGAACCCCAGTTCATCGAGTTTCTCGATCACCGTCAGTCCGGTGCTGTGTTCGCGCTGCGATGCGCCAACAACCGCAACCGAACGCGGCGTGAGCAAAGGCGACAAGTGATGGTCGATCCGATTTCGCGTAAAGTTCATGGCTACGTCCTGCGTTGGCCCCCGGAGTCCGATCGGCCTGGTATGGTCTTGCTCTGCGGTCAGAGATCCCACTGCCTGTCGTTCAGGCGATCAATCACGAAGGTCTCCAGATCGCCCAGGTTTTGGTCGACAAAACACTGTGTCCACCAGAAAAAATGCGGCTCGTCGAGGCCCCTACAGAGTTCCCCGTCACCATTCTCATCATGGATCGTGACAAATTCCACCTTGGGCAGGCTACGCAGGAACGTCGCCTGGTGGGGCGGCGAATAGAGATCGCCTTCATAGGCGAAAACGAAGGCCGACATATCGTCAGCCGTGACCAGCTCGGTGCGCCACTTGCTGTATTCGATATCAAGGTAGTTGCTGCCTTCGCCTTCGGCCTCGAGCCAGGCAAAGCCATATCCCGGCGCGCTGGCAATGGCAGAATTGAATTTCTCCGGCGCTCTCTCGGCCGTCAGAAGTGCCGTGCTGGCGCCGCCCGAATGGCCCACGACAAAAATGTTCTGCCGGGGAATGCCGGCGGCCAGAAGCCGGTCGAGAACACCTTCGTTCTCTATCGAGCGCGCCTTGCCGATCGCCGCGCGGTCTTCAACCTCCTGCGTGCAGAGGTAGAAGACCACCACGTTATGGTCTGCGATGCCTCGGTAGGCCCAGAACTGCAGGAAATCCGGCATGGAATCGGGCTCGCAGTCCTGAAAATGACCGCCCCAGTTGGTGCCATGATTGTAGAGCATGAAAATCGTGCTCGCGGGATCAGGAACATGGCTCGCCAATTCCTGCCCCATGGGGACAATCTGATTCGACGAGGCGGCCCCGTTGAAAAACTGCCCCATGGGCTCCCTGTTGCTGCTCGCTGTCGTGCAGCCTGCAACACCCAAAAGCACGAGGCCCAGAAAGGAAATCAAACCAAATCGCACCAAAATCTCCAGAACCCGACTGCACCCGTCGATTAGCAGAAATGAGACACCAGCGTCAGGGCACCCGGGGTCGCGTAAGTCCCTCAGGTCCATCGCCCAGCCGCCAGCCACGTCGAATGAACTCTGCCGCCAGTTCCTCTTCATTGAAATCAAAACGCTGACGCAGCCTGATCAGGCTATCGCGTTCCTTGTCGCCAAAGAAATTAGCCTTGCTGTCGTTGCGTGGCGGAGGAACATTGACCCCGCCCTCCGGTGCCAAGTCCATGGATCTTAGCAGGGCCTTTGCGCCGGCTTGCTTGGAAATCGTGCGCAGGTCTGCGGTATGGAAACGCAGGCCCGGTATCTCACCCATCAACTGGCGGCAATAGGCGCCCCTGGCGCGCATCTCGACGATGTACCAGATCGCCTTGCCGGCGACACCGTGCTCTAGAAACGGCCTCGAATCGGCAATCGCGTTGGGCGACTTGGCATCGAGATAAAACGCCCAGGCAAGACCGTTGTTCACGAAATCAAAGCGATTGTAGAAGCTCCAGAGGGTGGCAAACACATCCCGCCTGAGAATGACGATCTCTACTTCAGCGCCTTCCGCCAGCAGGAAGTCGATGTTCTCGAGCAACCCTGCCTTGGCCAGGAAATGGGAAGCCTCTGCATGAACATCACGGTCGCCGGTAAGGTCGCGTGTGAATTTCTGACGCCAGAACGCCTGGACTGCGTCGACATTGCCGACCGAATTGAACAGCATCAGGTGCGACAGATCAGGTGTATCGACCCCGAAGGTCGCAAACCCCGTGCGTTCATGCCAGACATCGGCATCGGGCAGATTGCGGCGAAACAGTTCGGCCAGATAGGCCGTCCCGCTACGTCCGGTCTTAATGGGAAAAATGAACTTTTTTGCCACGTGTGAACTCAGCGCCCGCCGCTGACGTCGTAGCACATGCCGGTGCAATAGGAGGCCTCGTCGGAGGCCAGGAACATCGCCATGGCGGCGATCTCATCGGGCTGCCCGATCCGGCGCGCCGGCACAAGGGTCTTGGCCATCTCCATGACCTGTTCCAGCCCAACATCATTGCCAGTAAAGATATCGGTCTCGATGATGCCGGGCCGCACACAGTTGACCCGAACCCCCTGCGGGCCGGTTTCCTTGGCCAACCCCAGGGTGAAGGAATCCACCGCACCCTTCGTGGCCGTGTAGATCACATCGCCCGGCAAGCCGCCGGTTCGCGCGGATATCGAGCCGATGTTGACGATCGAGCCGCCCTTGCCGCCCCGTTCCGTCGACATCCGCTTGAGCGCCTCGCGGCAACTGATCATCAGGCCCAGAATGTTGACATCAAAGACCTTGAGATAATCTTCCCAGGTGGTCTCAGAGAAATCGGCTTCATGGTCGATACCGGCGTTGTTGATCACCGCATCGGGCGCACCCCATTTGGCATCGACCGCCTCATACATTGCGATCAGTTCGGCTTCGACGCCCTGGCTTGCCTTGAAGGTCATGGCCTCGCCACCTGCAGCCTCGATTGCGGCAGCAACTTCCGCGGCCTTGTCTGGTGAGCCGTTGTAGTTGACGCAGACCCGCCAGCCATCGGCGCCCGCCCGCTTGGCCGTCGCTGCTCCGATACCGCGGCTTGCGCCGGTGACAATAATCGTCTTGCTCATGACATTCTCCTGTTAGCTGCGGCGGTGTTCGGGCCCCATCGGTTCAAGCCTGACACCTTCCCGTAAGTGGCGGTAGTCGAGATCGACCAGGCGGCAGGGATGTTCGCCGGGCGATTCAACGACCAGCGTCTTTGATGCAATCGGGTCGTAGTCGGCGCGGAAATGGACCGTGCTCTTAACCACCAGAATCTGTTGTTCGGTCGGTTCGACACCGATATGGCGGAAACACGCCTGATCGAGATTCTGGAAGCGGTGGCTGGAAACAATGATCTTCACGTCACAGTCGGCATCGACGACCGAAAGCAGCGCCATCGGCCCCAGATTGGTGCGTGTCCCCCGGTACATCTCGCCGGTGCAATCAAAGATGCCATTGCCCAGTTTCTCGACCTTGAACCGGGCACGAAACGGGCTTTGCCCCGGACGGCCCGATTTGCCGCCCAACGGCGCGTCGAACTCTGCACCCTCGCCCTGGGCATGGGCTTCGCGCACCACTTCAGGATCCCACAGGAAAGCCAACGCGGCACGCTGTGCATGGTTGCGCACCAGGGCCTCAAGCACGCCGACCGTGTCGGACGTCCCACCGGCACCGGGGTTATCCTGGGCATCGGCCAGCACGACAGGACCGGAGGGCTCGGCCATCGCCTGTTGCACGGCCTCATCGGGGGTCAGCAGGTTGTTGTCGAAATCACCTTCGGCGGCAATGAAGGCATCCATGATCTGTTGCGCCGCAGCCTGGGCACGCTCGGGGTCCGGGTCGTAGGCGACTGCGGACGGGCCACACTCCAGGATATCGGCCGGCGGGAAGGCCAGCGCCAGATCGCTGTTGGCAAGACCATCGAGTTCCTGATTGAGAATCAGGTCATAGAAGCTGCGGTTGGGCTGTGCATCGGTCCACTGCGCCGAGAGCGGCACCAGGAACGGCGAACGGGCAAAACCCTTGTGCAGGGTTTCACCGGCCAGCAGGCGCATCAGCAGCCGGTAACAGCGCTCGCCGGTGATCTCCATGTCGACATGGGGGTAGGTGCGATAGATCGTCATTGCCGAAGACATCGCGACCATGCGTTCGGTGATGTTGGCATGCAGATCGAGCGTGTTCACGACCGGGATGCCATGGCCCACGACACGGCGCACGCGTTCGAGCGTCTCGCCCTCGCCATCCTGATGATGTTCGACCGCCATGGCGCCATGGAGATCGAGAAACACGGCGTCAAACGGTCCCTTGTTCGCGAGATCCTCGACCATCATTCCCGTAATCCGCTCGAAGGCGTCTTCGGTGACATAAGAGGACGGCTCGGCCGAACACCACAAGAGCGGGACCAGTTCGTGGCCATCGGCCAGGGCGCATTGAATGAAGCCTTCCAGGCCCAGATTGAGGCCGGTAACGGCGCCAATCATATCGGGTCCACGGGTCAGCCCGGGCCAGGCATCGTGCATTTCGAAATCGGGAAACGTCGCGTTGGTCGATGCGAACGTGTTGGTCTCGTGCTGAAATCCGCCGACGGCAATGCGTGCCATGATCTGTTCCCCCGGTTGCGGGGAGATCGCCTCACCCCTTGAGCCGACTATTTTTACACGGAAACACCCCACGTTTCCGAGTGAATTAAGCGATTGCGCTCTGCTTCATGGCCTATCGCCTCTGTTGCAGGCCTGCTCGTCGATCACACGAGAGGTTCGCGGTTTGCACCTTCCCTGATGCGCCGCACGGTGCCTTCTTCAGCCCGCCTGTCATCCTCCGCGCCGAGCATGGCGACCATCTGTTCCCCACGGAACCGATCAAATCGGGGTGCCGGCTGGCCCTCACACACAAGCGCCCTGACACGTGCCGGGTTTTCGACCTTGCGCGCGATGTGGTCGGAATGCTGCTGATCCAGCTCTTCGATCGTGAATGGCTCGAGCTCGATCGCGCCGGCTTCCGCGGCTTCGGCGACCAGGCGCTCTCCGGCTTTCGTGCGCGCAATAAAGAGATTCGCGCCGTCTCCTTCTTCATGAACCGGCTTGCCGCCGACCATGACCCAGGCGTACGGGCAGGAAACATCGGAGAGCTCACCAATCGCGTCGGGGCAGATCTTGCATCGAAACTGGATGTCATAGGTCCATGGTACGTCACCGCTGAACCAGACCTTATCGTAGGTCAGGTCAAACTCACGTCCATCGCGGGTTTCGACATGGGTCGGACCGGGCCAGCCATTGCCGCGCCAGCGAAAACGCGAGACCTCTTCGGGCTCGACACCGTGATACCGGACGATCTTGTCAGCCGTGTGACGGGTCGGCAAACCGCCACAGAAGATCGTGATGAGAAACGGGATCTGTGCCTCGACGCGCGCGTCGACCTTGCCCAGGCTGCGAATGGCGGCTACATCACAGGGTTTGGCGAGCACGGCAAATCGGATGCCTTCATCGAGCAGACGCTCGACATGGCGCAAGGGCGCCGCCGGGCCATAACGCGATTGGGCGCCGGAACGCACCTCTTCCACGGACCGGCTGACCAGTGCATCCGTATCCATCGGCGATGTTGCCGATGCACGAACATGCACCACGGCATCAACCTGGCCGGTTTCCATGAGATAACAGCCCAACGCGGTCATCGCGCCAACGGCCGCAGAGCGGAAACGCAGGTCTTCATCACTTGACCAGCCGCGCTCCATGGTCCGGATCGGACCCCAGATGTCATGCATCACGCCCTTGTCGGCGACCTGTTCGGGATCGGGTCCTGTCACCACGATGCCGGGACACACCGCACGGATGGTCGCCATCGGATCTTCAGGCATGGGATCTTTTACATGAGGCCGCATCTGGCCGTCGGACGTGAGCCCCATTTCCACCAGATCCACGCCGACGATGCTCTCACACAGGCCACAGCCGATACACAGACCGTGGCTGACGATCGTTTCGAGATCAAGCGTGTCATGCATCGGGATAAGGCCTTTTGTACTGATAGGTCGTGCCTTCCACTTCCATGCCGACTCGTTTTTGCATCCGGAGAGAGGCCGCATTGGTGGAGCGCACGAAAGAACGAATTTGGTCCACGCCCAGGTTGTGCCCGGCAGTGATCGTGCGGCGTGACAGTTCCAGTGCAACGCCACTGCCCCAGTGTTTTCGCGCAACGCCAAGGTTGCAGACGAAAGCCTCCTTGGTGATATCGACGAATCCCGCCACGTCGCCGCTCTCGCTTTCGCGTGCGACGATCATGAACCGTCCCTCTACGGTAAAGACCCGTTCGACCTCTTCAGGTGCCGTGAAGTAAGCCACGGCATCATGGGCATAAAGCCGCCGGTTCTGATCAGCTATCTGGGCATTGGTGGTCTCATCACCGCCCCGGTAGATGTCGAATCTGAAACCCTCGATTTTGAGTTCAGGGTAGGCCTCGGGCACACGCTGCATGTGATAATTGGTTTCCATCAGCATAAAGCCGCGCACCTTGAGAAATGCCAGGCCCGGCTCGTTGTGATCGGCTACGGACGACAGGAAATTTCCCTGTTTGCCTGCCATGCTCACGGCACCAGCGGCAACAACAACGATGGCGACGAGCCAGCGGATCATCCGCTTTGCCCTCCACGACAAATCAAGAAACACCGCACGCCCTCACGGCAGCGTGGATACCCGGACCTATCCGGCCTCAAGTGGTATCCAAGGCCGGAAGTAAACCTAGAACAGATCGTTGACGGGCGGAATGGAGTGCAAAAGCTCACGCGATCGCCTGCGTTGCCGGTCGCGAAGCGTCAAAGCCCTCAAACGGCTCTGGATCGAGGAAACGCACGACCACATTCGACATCAGTCGCGCGACGTGGTTGTTATAGCCCTTGACCGGGAGAGAGCCGCCAAACGCGATGGAACCGGTCGAAAACACCGCACCACCGCCTTCGAGCTCGAAAAAGGTCATGTCGGCGTGAACCTTGGGATGGTCATCAGCCATGACCGGCTGGTTCGAGGTAAGTTCTTCAAGCACAACCATCATGCCGTCGCTGTGGTCTTCGGAACGGGCGACCACCAGCGCATGATGCGGTGTTCCCAGCGCGACATCGGCGCGGTCGAGTTCCAGTCCTGCAGCACCACCGCCGACCAGGCCGAAATCACCGATAACCTCGTCGTCGATCCCTTCGAAAATGAAGGCCGCGCGAGGATCGTTGCTCTCATCGGTACGCCGATAATAGGTCGAGCGGTCGAAACCCTGAGCGGTGAACCCGATCCCCACCATTTCCTGTGGCGCCCGCCCGGCCCGCCGCCACAGGCCACCGTATTCGCCACTGAAACTCATGAAGGATTCGCCGACCTCCGATACCCATGACCGGGTTCCGCCCTCGGTCTTGCGGCACTCGATGACACCGGGTTTTTCGGCGTGATAGGCGATCCGCCAATAAAAGCCGTTTGCCCCGGAATAGATCATGCGCCCGCCACGCTGCAGCCAGGCATCGAGGCCATCGAGCATTTCGGTCGTGTGGTATTCGGGATGTGTGCCGGTCACCAGCACCCGATAACCATCCAGAACCTCTACCCCTTCAGCGTGCAGTTCTTCATCGGTCACGACATCGAAGCTGTGCCCGGCATGCTCCAGCCAGGACGTGATGTGGGTATCGGCAACCAGGCCCCAGACGCGCCCTCTGGGCCGCAGGTTCAGCACCGGGCGCAGGCGCGACGAAACACTGACACCGCTGCCATCGGAATGGGTGTCATAGGTCGAAAGGCCATATTCGGAATGGGTCTGAAGAAAACAGTCCGAGAGCGCCATCTGGGTGCAACGGAACTGTTTCATCTCGACGCTGTCGTTACGGAAATGCCGACCGGAATTAGCATAGGCCATGTAGGTCGCCGTAGGCAGCAGGAAACAGATGTCCGCGGTGCGCTGGCCCCTTGGTGGAACCACGGCGAACGGAACAAACTCCTCGGCGTCTCCGACCGTCACATGAAGTGCATAAAGCGCACTTCCGGTCCCGTCGGGTACGGTCCAGGCATGGCTTTCGTCCCAGCCGGCATCATAGACATTGTCGTCATGGAAGTGGATCGCACCATATTCATCCGGCGCGTGACGCCAGCACATCTCCCGGCCCGACCAGGCCGCACCCCGCACCCCGCGCTGGGGCATATGCAGGACCTCGCCATCATGGCCATTACCGGAGATATCAACCATACGTTCGCCGGAAATGTCCTGCGAAAAGTCCCAGGCGCCGATGATCGCATCACGTACCGCCCCCGCCCGGGGGTCGGCCTGCGCCAGGGCTATGGCCTCGCCCTCGAGAGCGCATCCGGCCAGGCGCGGCGCCTCGATGCGACCGTTGAAACAACCGGCGTGATAACCGCGACCGTCATCATGTTCGTGATGCCAGGCCGCCATCAGCAAGGGTCCGGCACGGCCCGTTGGTTCGACCGGCAGCGCGACGGTCCTTGTCGTGCCGTGACCGCCATCAAGCGGCTCCTGCACCAACACGGCCGACCCGCTGGTACGATCATAGCTCGCCGCCAGGCGATACCAGGCCCGTTTCACCAGGGGCACACCGGTTGTGATCCACACACTTGCCTTGCCGTCTCCAACAACCAGTCCGGCAGCACCATCGTCACCGACAACCAGGCTGGCGCCCGTGTGTTCGGTCTGCGACCAGGTGCCGATGATACCCTGACGTCCGTTCTCGGGCGTCGTCGCCATGACCAGCGCCTGCAGCGTGAATCCATCGCTGCACTCAAACTCGGGCGCAGACGGAACCAGGCCGTGTGAGCCCGCATGAATGACCTGGTTCTTGCCCGAATGATTTCCGCTCAGGGGCGTGTCGATCGGTTCCTCGGAGAAGGGCGCGCCCTTGGGATTGTCATCGGCACAGATCAGACGCACCAG
>JABIUG010000252.1 GCA_018700655.1 Rhodospirillaceae bacterium
CAAGGCGACCCTCGTGCCCGAGGCGACGGTACAATCGTCGATGTCACCAGGGAAACGGTGACAAACTGCGAACTGTTGTCCAACAAGAGCGAACTCCTCGTTCTGCCGAATCTTCTGAACATGCACAACCATTGCATCGCCGCGACGCCGTTTCGCGGCATGTCGGAAGATATGCCGCTTGAAACTGCCGACGAATTTCCGGCCGAGCTGGTTTATGGCCTGTTGCTGCCGATGATCGACACGCTCGTGGAAACGCTGGATCGGGACGAAACCAGCGCGCTTTTCAGGCCTGGTCTGCTTGAAGTCATCAAGGGCGGAACGACCACATTGACCGAAGTGTTCCGCATGGCGCACGAGCAGCTGATCGAGCTTGCCATCGATATGGGATTGCGTTTGAACGCCATGGTTTACCTCTTCTCGGCACAGGGTTTCAGTGTCGATGAAAACGGTGTCCCACAGTTTGAAGGCCGTGGCGACGATCAGAGCATGCTGGATCAATGGGTCGATTTTCACGACCGTTACGACAATGCAGCAGAAAGCCGTGTCGTCGTGGGCGCATCACCGCATGGGACCAACACCTGCAGCCCGGAACTGTTGTCTGCGCTCCACTTGCTCACAGAAGAACGCAAGGCGCCTGTCACGATCCATCTGTCGCAGACCCAGTCAGAAGAAGACCTCGCACAACAGCGGTACGGGATGAGCGCGACACGTTATCTCGATAGCACCGGACTTCTGGGCCCCAGCATGTTGGCCGCTCACTGCCTCTTCTTATCCGACGATGACCTCGCTCTGATGAAGGAACGCGGTGCCAGTGTCGTCAACTGCCCCTTCACCTTTGCACGTGGCGGGGTTTTCGCGCCCTATCATCGTTTCAAGGACGCCGGTTTGAGAACCGTGTTGGGAACAGACGGCTATTGCATGGACATCGTGGGGGAGATGCGCGCAGCAGGCTTCATCTCCAAACTTCACGGAGCGAGCCCGGGCAAAAGCTCTGCATGGGAGTTGGTCCAGGCTGCCACCAGCGATTCCGCTGACTTTCTGAACCGTCCCGACCTTGGCCGGATACGCCCCGGGGCTGCCGCAGACCTCATCGCCATCGATATGAACAAGGCACATTTCCAACCGGTCTCCGACCCGATCAAGACGTTCTTCTGGAACGGAAGCCGTGCTGATATCGACATCGTCATGGTCGACGGTCAGGTCCTGGTGAACGACGGGCACTACAAGCTCGGCGATGAAGAAACCATCCTTCGCGAAGGGGCGGCAGCCGCGCAGAAAGCCTGGCAGGCCGTCAAGAAGGCGGGATCGATCAAATCTCACTACCTCGAAGGCATATGAGCGATGACGCGCACTATTGAGGCGGGAGACAACGCCTTTGTGACCTGGGCAACTCAGGCAGCTGTTCCATTTGCACTGCCCGAGGCAGAAGAAGACCTAGAAGCGCTCGGTTTCCTGGATGACGCCGTCGGCGATGCTCGAATCGTCGCGCTGGGTGAAAGTGCCCACTACCTTCATGAGTGGAACCTGCTTCGAACCCGACTCTTCCAGTATCTCGTCGAACATCACGGATTTACGACCTTCGTTCTGGGATCGGGCCTGGTCGAAGGTAAGGCCATCCACGACTACGTTCTGGGCGCAGACATCGCCTGGGAAACTGTAGTTTCGTTGATCACGAACGGCTGGGCCGTGTGGGGCGAACTCCATACGCTGATCCATTGGATGCGCTCCCACAATGCCAACTGCCCACCCGAAAGGAAGCTGCGGTTCTACGGTATGGATGGCTCTGGAAACTGGTCGCACCTGCGTCACGTCTATGATGCGTTGCTGACCTACTACCGTGACGTCGACGAGGAACTCGCTACCTTCCTGCAGAACAATCTCGGCACCGTAGCGGCGACAACGACGATGGAAACGCGCCATCTCGTGGAACCTGACACCTGGCAGGCCATGATCGCGGATGCGGCGACCCTGATCAGCCTGATGGAACAGCACCGCCCGGCACTCCTCGATCACGGCGGCGCAGAGCGGTTCGATTGGGCGCACCGCTGTGCCCTGATCCTGCGCGACCAGATACTCAATCTTGCCCAAACCGATCCGGACTTTTCGATCGGGTTTCGCAGCTTCTGGAACATCCGCGATGCCGCCATGGCTGATCAGATGGAGTGGATCATGAGGCGCGAGGGGCCCGACGCACGTTTTGTCGTCGGCGCCCACAACACCCACCTACAACAATGTCCCGTTCGCCTGCAGCAGGCCACTTCTATGGGCTCCTATCTCTCGAGCCAGATCGGCAGGGCGAACACGCTGTTCATCGGCGCTGCCAATGCCCAATCGGCCAGAGGCGAGCCACCACAGGATGGTTCGAACCAATCGAGCTATGCCAGGGTTGGCGCAGATTCCTACTTCATGGACCTGCGCCGGGCGCCGCAATCTGGCCCTGTTCGCGAATGGCTCGATACCAGTCGGGCGGACCGGTCAAACCTTCGCTATCAACCGGTTGCTCCCGGCAAAGCCTGGGACTGCATTGTTTTTCAGCAAACCCAAACGATTGCCACCGTGAGCCTGCCGCAAGCCTGGCAGGTCGCCAGGGGTCCTGCCGATCCTGCCAGATATGATGATTATCTGGGCCGCTACATCCTGAGCGGGTTTCTCTCCGCACGCACCACACTCGAGATCGACCGGGAGGGCGACACCCTGATCGCGGACGGACTGTCGGATTCCAGCGGTGAACTGTTTCCGCCGTTTCGGGTTGGCCTCGAGTGCAGCAACGATGGTCGCTTCCTCTGGCCCAACTGGCCGGCTGTGTTGCAGTTCCACGGTGAAGGCCGTGCCGAACGCGTCACACTTGTGATGCCCGGGATGGGCACTTACGAAGGTTCCAGGGACGATCCGGATCGAACTGCGCTCTCCTAGCCCTTCACCACTCGGCATCCCGCAGGAGCGACACGAGGCGCTGAACGGCATCTTCGACCGTTCCGTCATTGACCAACACGGTGACATCATCACCGCTGACCCGATGAGCATGTGCACGTTCCAGGCGACCGGTGATCGCGGCCTGGTCTTCGCGGCCGCGTTGCGCGAGGCGCGAGGCAAGGGCCTCGCGCGGAACGTCGATCCTGATGATTCCGACACGATCAAAACGATCGCGTGCTTCGTCGAGCACGGTACGCGAAACGTTGATCACGACATGGCGGTCCTGCGCCAACAAATCGTTGATCGCAACGGGGATGCCGTAGGCCTGATCATGCGCACGCCATGAAAGTGCAAAGGCTCCCTGTCGTTTTGCGGCCTCGAACCCCACGACATCAACCGCATCATGTTCTTCCCCTCCGGCATCAGCAGGGCGCGTGATCGTTCTCCGGGGAAAGACATAACGATTGTCGCCGGCCAGGGCCTTGCTTGCGCCATGAAGCAGGGTGTCCTTGCCTGCGCCGCTGGGGCCGACAACCAGGAACAACGTTCCGGCCACCGTTTCAGCCCTCCAGCCGGAAACGGCGGACCTCGGCGAAGTCATGGTCCGGCGAAGGCTGAAGCAGAAGGCTGATGTCGCCCACCGACCAGGGCGAACCGCACAACGACAGAACACGAGGTTCGAGCGCGGCCATGACCGTCTGCCGCATGTCGGCATCAAGCCGCTGCGTCAGTGTAATGTGGAAGCGGGATTCTTCCATCACATAGGGATAACCCCAGCGCTCGAGAAGCTCGTCCTGACGCTCTGAGAGCTCCGAAGCCCTGCGCCTGGCAAGTTCTTCCTTTGGTGGCGGTGCACGGAACGCATCGAGTTCGGTGACACAACGCTCGGCCAGCGCGACCATGGCGTCACAAGGCGCATCGAGTACCAGAGCCAGGAAACCATCGAGGTCTTTCAGACGCAGCGCCGGAGCCTCGAACGGCGCAACAGATTGGGACAACTCCAGAACAGTATCCTCAAGCGCCGCGCGTTCCATGTTCTGGGCCAACACGAATGGCGGCTTCAGTGTTGCGTGCAGTCCATAGCGGCGCGGCGACCCGGTGATACGCACCTGCGTCACCGCGTCGATGCCTTCGACGGCAAGGCGTTCGACCTGGGCTCCGCTCGCCACGTCACGACCCAGCCAGGCAGCACCGAATAGTGCCAGCGAACTATCGGCCGGAGCGGTGAGGTAGATGGCGTAGCGTTCGGTCACGGCGTCATCAGGCCAGAGCACATTCCTGCATATAGGGCACAAAATGCTCCGGTCCCGGCGTGAGCTTGCCCGCAACCTTGGCGCTGTCGTCCCAGCGGCGCAGCAGCACGGCATCCTTGGCAAAGGGAGCAGCGATATAACGTTCAACCTCGACCGGCGCGAACGGCCCACCCTGCAATTCCAGACTACGCACCGATTGGGGCGAGAGCTTCGCCATGTAACTTTCCTCGATCGCGGTCAAATAACGCTTGGCCGCGACATGCAACCGGATCGGCATCAGTACGTCGTCGCCGAACAGGCCCGAGAGCCATTTCGCGCCGGTAGCCTCGTGGCGCAGGTCGGTGCCGTCTACGTCAGCGGTCTCGGCCTCTGGCTCGGTCAGGTGCCCGATATCGTGCAGCAGAGAGGCCACGATCAGCGAAGCGCCGGCGCCGCCACGCAGTGCAAGTTCCGCGCATTGCAGGGCGTGGTCCTGCTGGCTGACCGGCTCGCGACCATACTGGTGGGCCCCCATGCTTTCGAGCACAGCGACCACCTGCTCAATCGTCGTTGCCGTCATGACACTCTCCTTTGCATCACACCCTACCTTGGTTTTTGGCGCGGGGATGTGACAACCTGTCGACAACATCCAGAAACATCTGGACATAAAGATGTATGGCGAACGAAGGACGGCCGATGGATCGCACAAGCGGTGTCGCCATGTGGCGCCAGATCGAAGACCGGCTCAAGCGCGACCTTGTCGAGGGCCGCTGGAAAGCAGGCGACCGCCTGCCGACCGAAGCCGAACTTGCAGAGTCCTTTGGCGTCAACCGCCACACCCTGCGCCGCGCCGTGGCATCGCTGCGCGATGCCGGTGTCCTGCGGGTAGAACAGGGTCGCGGCACCTTCATCAGCGACGACATGATCGATTACGCGATCAGCCGCCGCACGCGATTTTCAGAGAACATCACCGGCCTTGACCGGCGACCCAGCGGCAAGGTCGTGCGGAGCGGCCAGATCGCCGCAACCACAGAAATAGCCGAGGCACTCGAAATATGGCGCGGCCACAAGGTCGTCCTGATTGAAGCGGTCAATCTTGTCGATGAACGGCCCGTGAGCCTTGTGGCCCATCACTTTCCAGCTTTCCGTTTCAAGGGCATCGATACCGCTTATGAACAAACCGGGTCGATTACCAGGGCGCTCGGGCAATACGGCATCGGCGATTACTTCCGCAAGTCGAGCCGTGTCTCGACGCGCCTGCCCGAGGCCAGTGATGCCGAACATCTCGCGATGGCGCGAACCCAGCCGATCCTGTTTGTCGAGAGCATCAATGTCGATCTGCAGGGCCAGCCGATCGAATATTCGGTGGCACGCAGCGCCGGTCATCGCATGAACCTCGTCTTCGAGTTCTAGATGACAGACGTCATTCATGAATTTGGAATTATCTATGTCGCAACCAAGGACGGCCACGAGGCCGCCCAGGCGCTTGCGGCCCAGGAATCCCTGAAACGCAATGCGCCGCATGTGCCCGCGACACTGATGACAACCATGCCGAACCTGGCAGCGGCGTCCGAGCACGACTTTGATCTTGTCATCCCCGTGACGACCGAACAGGGTTTTCAATCCAGCCGGGCCGAAGCCAGGCTCGACCGTTGGGAGGCCCTGTCACGCTCGCCCTATGAAAAGACACTCCTGCTCGATAACGGTTTTCACGCCGCTTCCGGTGATATCGCGGAGATGGAACAGTTGCTGGAGAACAACGATCTGGTTCTTTCGCCGGCAGCCAGTGCCGACAGGCTCCCCGAAGCTCTCGCCGGGCATTTGTACGAGACCGGAATGGTCGGCATCCGCAGGTCTCTTGCCGCTGATGCCCTGGTCGAACAGGTCGTTGTACGACTTCGCGAGCAACTG
>JABIUG010000253.1 GCA_018700655.1 Rhodospirillaceae bacterium
CACGGCGGTGTAGCCGTAACGCACCAGGACGCAGGGCATGTCGAGCCCTTTGGCGGCATCGAGGTCGGCGCGGCTGTCGCCGATCATCACGGCATCGGCCGGGTTGACCGCGAGCTGGTCGAGCACGACGGCGATGTGCTGAGGGTCAGGTTTCATGACCCCGGTATCGCCGCCGACCACCGAACCCATGAACGGTTCCAGGCCAAATCCCTGGACCACGGCATCGGCGCCTTCCTGGCGTTTGTTGGTGCAGATGCCGAGCGCTACGCCATCTCCGTGAAGATCACGGATGGTCTCGATCACGGTCGGGTAGACGCTGGAAAGCCGGGTGCTGCGCGGCACGTAATGAGCGCGGAAGCGCTCGTTGATCCACTCGGGTCCCTGATCGGGCATGCCACCGGTCATCTCCATGGCACGGTCGATCAGCCCGGCCCAGCCGGTGCCGACCATTTCGCGGATCTTGCCGTCGGTGAAACCGACCCGGCCCAGTTCGGCCATGACCATGTTGAGGGAATCGGCGATGTCGGGGGCGCTGTCGATCAGGGTGCCGTCGAGATCAAAGACAACGGCGCGAAAACGATGGTTACGAGGCAAGGGCGGGCTCCGGCACAAGGGGCCGCCAACCTACGTGTCCTCCCGGCGGTCATCAACCGGCAGAGTTTGCCGCCTCGCGGGGCGGGGACTACGCTTGCGCAACAGGCGGCCGGCGACGATGCCGGGGTCGGACAGGGGGAGAAACGACGATGGATCGAGGGCTCACGGACAAGGTCGCACTGATCACAGGTGGAGGTTCGGGCATTGGCCGGGCAACCGCGCTGAGGCTGGCGTCCGAAGGGGCCAGGGTATTCATCATCGGACGGCGCGCGGACGTCCTGGAAAGCGTGGTCGCGGAAGTTACGGCAGCCGGCGGAAGCGCATCCTGCCTCTCGGTCGACCTTGCCGCCGCCGATTGCGGTGAAAAGGCCGTAGGCGGAGCTGTGGCATGGGGCAGCAGGCTCGACATTCTGGTCAATGCTGCGGGCACCTTTCCCTTTACGCCGGTCCACGAACTGACTGACAAGGACTGGGACGAGGCCATTGCGATCAACCTCAGCGGTGTGATGCGGACCTGCCGTGCGGCAGCCCACGCTATGGGCGAAGAGGGTGGGGCAATCGTCAACGTCAGCTCGACCAATGCGGTGATGGGCGACAAGGTTTCGTGCTGCAGTGCCTATGCTGCGGCCAAGGCGGGACAACTGGGGCTGACGCGGCAGTTCGCGGCCGAGCTTGGGCCCGCAATCCGGGTCAACGCCATCCTTCCCGGCCCGATCGACACGCCCATGCTGGAAGGCTGGCTCGACGATCCCGCAGAGCGCGCCGCGTGGATGGAGCGCTACATTCCCCGTGGCCGTCTGGGACTGCCTGAAGAGGTTGCTGCAACCGTGGCGTTCCTAGTCTCTGATGACGGGGGGTACATCACGGGTGTCACGATCCCCGTCGATGGCGGCATGACACTGGTCTGACGCGAAATCATGCACCCTGAAACGGTTTGAAAGACTGTTTGTGTTGGAGGCAGGTGGGCCGCTGTGGCACGTTCCCTGCAGCTTCAGAACACAGGCTTTGCCGTAAAAAGAGGTCGCAATGACCGATGAACTCGCCCTTCCGGGCGTTGCTGTTGTGGTGTTGGGTGCCGGCCTTGGCACCCGCATGAAATCGGACCTGCCCAAGGTCCTGCATCCCGTTGTCGGCCGCCCGATGGTCAACCATGTCCTGGCTGCCGCCGTCGGCGTTGCGCCCGAGCGCACCGTGGTGGTGGTCGGCCCCGGCATGGACAATCTGGTGGCGGCGGTTGCGCCGGCGGCGACCGGTGTGCAGCAGGTGCCTCAGGGTACGGGTGATGCGGTCAAGGCGGCGCGAGGCGCGCTCGAGGGTTTTGCCGAGGGCAAGGATGCTGCCGATGTCGTCGTGGTCTTCGGCGATGCCGCCACGATCGAGACCCAGACCCTGCACGATCTTGTCGTGGCACGGCGTGAAGCCGGTGCCGCGATTGCCGTGCTGGGGGTCAATGTCTGGTCGGAAAACCGCTATGGAACCCTGATACAGGGCGCCGACGGCAACCTGGAGCGGATCGTTGAATATTGTGATGCGACAGATGAAGAAAAATCTCTAACTATCTGTAATTCTGGAATGATGAGTATTGACGCTCATGTTCTCTTCGATCTCGTCGATGCCATCGGCAACGACAATACCAAGGGTGAATTTTACCTCACCGACATTGTCACCATCGCGCGGTCGCGCGGCCTGGGTGTCGCGGTTCTCGAGATCGACGATCACGATGACACGATCGGTGCCGACGACCGCGCTGATCTCGCCCGTTTCGAAGCGGTCATGCAGCGCCGTTTGCGTGACAGGGCGATGGCCGAGGGCTGCAGCATGGCCGCACCCGACACGGTGTTTCTGACCTGGGACACCGTGATCGGGCGTGACGTGACGATCGAACCCCATGTCGTGATTGGACCCGGCGTCTCGATCGGCGACGGCACCGTTGTGAAGGCCTTCAGCCATCTTGAGAACTGCACCGTTGGCCGTGACAGCAGGATCGGCCCTTATGCGAGACTGCGGCCCGGTGCGGCGATTGGTGACCGCGCCCATATCGGCAACTTCGTCGAGATCAAGAACGCGACGATCGAAGAAGGAGCGAAAGCCAACCATCTCTCCTATATCGGCGATGCCAGGGTTGGTGCGGGTGCCAACATCGGTGCCGGTACGATCACCTGCAATTACGACGGTTACTTCAAACATCACACCGATATCGGGCAGGGCGCGTTTATCGGCTCGAACACGGCGCTGGTTGCCCCGGTCAAGGTTGGCGACGGCGCGATTGTCGGGGCCGGCAGTACCGTGACCCACGATGTCGAGGCTCATGCGCTTTCGGTCGAACGCTCCGAACAGGTGACCCGGCAGGGGCTCGCGCGATCCATTCACGAACGCAAGGCCGCCGCCAAGGCAGCAAAAAAACAAGAACA
>JABIUG010000254.1 GCA_018700655.1 Rhodospirillaceae bacterium
CCCTTTTCGCTGGATCGATTCCCGGGCTTTTCCTGAGCGTTCATTCCCGTTTTCTCCACGGAGCAGCAGTGTTCAGTAGCTCCAGTTTTCCGTGTGTGGCCGAAGCTCTATCTCGTTGCTCCAGGCAGCCTTGGGCTGTTGATGGACCCACCAGTAACTCTGGGCGATGGCATCGGGATCAGCCAGGCCCGACTTGTCGGCATCGCCATAGAGTTTTCGCATCATCGGCATGTCGAGATCGCAATCGAGCCTGACATGGACAACATGCACGCCGTCTTTGGCGTAGGCCTTGGTCAGGCTCTGGGAGAGCCCGCGCAGGCCAAACTTGCCGATGGCATAGAGCGGGTGCGAACCCGAGCCGCGATAGGCCGCCGTGGCGCTGGAAAAGATTACGCTGCCATGGCCACGTTCGCGCATCGCAGGTATCACAGCCTTGGCTGCCGCAAGGGCGCCGACCACTTCGATATGCAAGATGTCGTTGAGGTCGGCATAACTCATCTCAAGCGGCTCGCAGCGCGGAAAGCTGTCGCGCACGTTGTAGATCAGAACCTCGATCGGCCCCATGTCACCGGCCGCCCTGCCAAGGGCCTGTTCGATGCTCTCGGGCTGCGTCGCATCACCCGCGAAAAATCGTGCATCCGCCCCGGTTTGCGTAGCGGCCTGCAGCGCGGCGCTACTGCCCTTCTCGGAACGTGAAACCAGGGCAAGACCGTGTCCCCCCCTGGCGAACTTCGCCGCCAGTGCGCGCCCCAGGCCTTCACCGGCACCGATAATTGCACAAACTGGTTTGGTCATGCTGATCTCCTGCGTGAAACGTTGTTGGGCGCATAGTGCCCCGATTCCTGTTGGCTGGAAGAGGGCAATCTTTCTCTTCTTCAATGGTCCAGTGCCCGGCTTTTCTTGAAAGCAAACGGCGCGACGCCGACACTGGTGCGCCTGCGGCCCTTCAGGAACCGCAACCCAACGAGGAGATGAAACCATGAGCAACCCACCCCCCAACATGGATGACTACGACGCGATTGCCCAAACCGTGCAGCACTACATCGACGGCGCGCGTGCCGGCAGCGGCAAGGTCATGAGCCAGGCCTTCCACGACAACGCGTGGATCATGGGTTACGGCGCCGATGCGCTGTTTGCAGCGCCTATCCAGGAACTCTTTGACAGGGTCGACCAGTCCGGTCCGGCACCCGAAACCCGCGCCAACATCGTCGCCATCGACATCGGCGAGACCGTGGCGACCGTGCGCCTGGAACTTGACGAATGGGCCGGACGTCGTTTCACCGACATGTTCACACTGCTCAAGCTCGACGGTAAGTGGACCATCATGAACAAGGTGTTCCACCTCCACACCTGAGCAGTCCCCGGCCATGACCAGGAACCTGATTGTCGGCGGCGGCGTCTATGGCGCCGCGGTCGCCTTTGAGCTCGCCTCACGCGGTGAGGAAGTCCGTCTCATCGAGGCGGATTGTATCAGGGCCGGCGCCTCCGCCGGCCCGGGCAGCCGCGGTGTGCGGGCGAACTACCGGGACTACCGGGAACTGCCGCTGATGGCGATGGCTCGCACGCTCTGGCCCGGCCTTCACGAAACGCTCGATGTGCCGGCACTGTTCGAGCGTACCGGCCAGCTCATTCTGCTCGAACGCAGCATGGATTTCGGCAATGCCGAGGCCCGTGTCGCCCTCCAGAACCGCCATGGCATACCGACCGAGTTGCTGGGTCAGGATGCCTTGCGTGAGCGTGAACCAGACCTAACGCCGGCCATCCTTGGCGCCGTCTGGTGCCCCGATGACGGCGTCGCCGATCACAGCGCGACCACCCTTGCCTTCGCCAACGCCGCCACTGCTGCCGGTGCAGAAATCAGTGAAGGCATCACCGTCACCGGCCTGGTCACCAGGGGCGGTCGTGTCGTTGCCGTTGCATGCGATCAGGGCAAAGAGATCGAGGTTTCCGGCAGTCTTTTCCTTCTGGCCAACAGCGGCGTACCTGCGCTGGTCAGCCCCTGGATCAACCTGCCGACCTGGAACCTTCCGTTTCAGGTTCTGTTGTCGCACCCGTTACCTGACAACCCCGTGCGCCATCTCGTCGGCCACGCCAGCCGGACCCTCTCCCTGAAACGCGAAAAGGACGGCCGGTTGATGATCTCGGGCGGGCGCCCCGGACATTGGGACCACGAAGCCGACAAGGGCATCGCAATTCCCCAAGAAGTTGCCGCCAATATCGCCGATGCGGTAGCGGTCTATCCCAGCCTCGAAGGTCTGGAGGTCGACATTGCCGATGCGGGCCATCTCGAGGCGGACTCAGTCGACGCCATCCCGATCATTGACCGGTTGCCCGGCATCAAAAACGTACTCTACGCAACCGGATGGAGCGGCCACGGCTGGGCCATCGCCCCTGCCATCACCAAGCTGATCACCGCCTGGGCGCTCGAAGATGCACGGCCGCAGCTACTGGCGCCCTTTTCATTCGGCCGTTTCGGCTAAAGCGATGCCCTCAGCGAGGGGCTCAAGGCATCAAGCCGCAGGTTCCCCAGCCTCCAGTTTGAACCCGCGATAATCATCCGCGGCGATCTCGTCGCACAGTTTGCGGTACTCGCCGAAGTGGCCCGCATAAGGCATGAACGCGCTCGACTTGCCGGGAATGTTGGCGCCGACATACCAGGAGTTCGCCAGGGGATAGAGGGTCGCGTTGCCAACCTCCTCGTTGTGGCGGACCCAGTCGTTCTCGGAAGTCCCCTCGGCCTCGATCAGCGTCAGGCCGTTTTCCTTCAGATAACCCAGGCAGTCACTGATCCATTCAATGTGTTGCTCGACAGCACTCATCATGTTGGTCAGAACCGACGGGCTCTGCGGCCCCGTCACTGTGAACATGTTGGGGAAACCAGCGACAGTCAGACCCAGATAGCTTTGTGGTCCCTCTTCCCACTTGTCACGCAGTGGCTCACCGGCACGGCCGCGAATGTCAATGTTGAGCAAGGGCCCGGTCATCGCATCAAAGCCGATGGCAAAGACGATCGCGTCGAATTCATAGGAACCACTGGAGGTCGCCAGACCGGTCGGCGTGATCCGCTCGATCGGTGCATCCTTGATGTCGACCAGCGTCACATTCTCCCGGTTGTAGGTCTCGTAATAGTCGATATCGACGCACAACCGTTTGGTCCCGAACGGGTGATTCTTTGGACACAGAAGATCTGCGACAGCCGGGTCGTTCACCCTTTCGCGAATTTTCTCGTGGGCGAAGTCAGCCACGATCTTGTTGACCTCAAGGTCATTGCCTATATCGGAAAAGGTCGACAAGACAGTAAAGCCACCCACGGCCCAGCGCCGTTCCAGTTCGCTGCGCTGCCGGTTGGCCGAGGCCTCGTGACCTGATTCGTGAGATTCTTCACCGTTGTAACCACTTTGCGACCAGCGTGCGCATTCGCGGAATACCGCATAGTCCGCCTTCACCTCCTGCTCACGTTCAGGATCGAGTGGGCCGTTCCAGGCGGGCACCGAGAAGTTCGGTGTCCGCTGGAAGACCGTCAAATGACTGGCCTGTTTGGCAATCTGGGGAATTGACTGGATCGCCGATGATCCGGTTCCAACGACACCGACCTTCATACCGGTAAAATCGACCGCCTCATGGGGCCACAGACCGGTGTGATACCAAGGCCCCCGGAAATCATCAAGACCGTCGAAGTCGGGTTTCTGTGGCAGCGAAAGGCAACCCACCGCCATGACACACCAGGTCCCCCGGAAGGCGGCACCGGTATCTGTCACCAACTCCCATTGGGTGGCTGCCTCATCAAAACTGGCAGATACGACTAGCGTGTCGAAGCGGATGTCGCGCCGCAGATCGAAGCGCTTGGCAACATGGGCGGCGTAGTCGAGAATCTCTGCCTGGGGCGAATATCGTTCCGACCATTTCCATTCCTGCTGCAAATCGTCATCGAACGAATAGGAGTAATCCAGGCTGTCGATATCGCAGCGGGCACCGGGATAGCGGTTCCAGTACCAGGTGCCACCGACGTCGCCGGCTGCATCGAGCACGATGGCGCTGAGCCCCAATCCCCGGCACTTGTGCAGCATGTACATGCCGGCAAATCCAGCCCCAATGATGACGACATCGAAGGCTTGGCATGCGGTGTCGGGCTTCTTGTCGTTCACGGTGTTATCCCCTGATTCGTGCGCGTTTCGTGATGCTGACCGGGCCTGATCGTACCGGCATGTCGGCCGCGATCAAGCAATGACAAAGCCACTGCATCGTGGCGCAGGTCATTTCCGCGAACGTGATCCAGCTGTATGATACTGTCGTGAGACCGAGGCATTGTGATCATATCACCAAGTGCATCAGCGGCGGAACGGATTGACCGGGCAGTCCTCGACGAGTTCTACGACACTACCGGCGACGAGGTGTTTCGAGAGATAGGCGTGACGTTCACCGAACAGATCAGCCTGCTGATCACAGCCCTCAAAGCGGCTGTCGGCGCCCAAGACAGCTCCGAGGTGGAAAGAATTACCCACGAACTGGCTGGCGCGGCAGGTACGTTCGGTGCCGATGCGCTAACCGATCGTGCCCGCAACGCAACGGAAATGTGCCGTACAGGCCAAGAGGCCGCGGCTTTCGCCGGTGCCGCAGATATCTGCATGGAAGCCAGGGCAACTCTTGTAGCTTTCAAGGCCTATCTGGCGGCGTTGCCCTGATCAGTTTTTGACGCCGGCGCCACACCATCCACCCAGGACGCCACCATGGACAGCAGGTCGGGTCTGCGTACCGGCTTGGGCAGGTAATCGGACATCCCTGCTTCGAGATAACGCTCCCGGTCTCCCGGCAGTGCGTCGGCGGTTAATGCGATGATTGGAACGACTGCTCGATGATCATCGAAACGTCTGATCTGACGCGCCGCCTCGACCCCTCCCATCTCGGGCATGCTTGAATCCATCAGAACCAGGTCGAACGGTCGATGACGCAACGCTTCCAGGGCTTCGATCCCGTTGCTGGCGACCTCGACGATGTAACCGGCATGCTCCAGCAGCTTGACCGTGACCAATTGGTTCACGCGATTGTCCTCGGCGAGAAGGATGCGAATGCCTCCGCGCGCAGCATGTGGATTATCGCCTTCTCCACCGCTTTGTCGATCCGATCGAGAGAGTTCCTCACCCGACAAAGCAGCAATCAGATCGCGCTGATGCACCGGAACAGGAACAAAGGCATCGGCGCCATCAGCCGAGGAAACACGTGATCCCACCGGGGCTACGGCCACGACCCGCACGTCGGCGAATTCAGGCAGCCCGTGCAGGGTACGCACCTGTTCGACAGGATCGGTATGGTCGGCGAGATGGCCGATAACCGCTCCTTTCCACTGGTACCCTGCCGGCACCACTTCGTCGGGCGCCACGATCACGGCGCAACCGCCGGCATCGGTGATCTGGCCTGCCAGCAGTTCGCGGCCAACGACCGTTGCGTCGATCACCAGAACGTCGCCATCGAGGCGAGACGCAGCAGTGTCTCCCTTTTTGGGTTCGCCAACACCGAACCGGGCAGTGAAATGGAACTCGGAGCCCTTTCCAAAGGCAGACGTAAAGCCGATCTCACCCTTCATCAGGCCGACCAGACGTCGACTGATCGCCAGACCAAGACCGGTGCCGCCACGGGTCCGGCCCGAGGACGGATCGACCTGGCTGAACATCTCGAAAAGACGGTTGCTGGCGCCTTCAGGAATCCCGACACCGGTATCGGTCACCGAGAAGCGCAAACGTGCTTCGCCATTCAGGGGATCGTCCAGTGAGACCCTGATGATCACGCCCCCGCTATCGGTAAACTTCAAGGCATTGCCGACCAGGTTAACCAGAATCTGACACAACCTGCCGGCATCGCCCACCATCCGTTGGGGAATGTCCGGCGCAATGATCGCGCCCAGCACCAGTTGTTTCTCAGAGGCGACGGGATAAAGCAGGTCGGCAACCGCGGTCACGACGTCGTCGATCTCGAATGGCGCGTGTTCCAGCTCAAGTTTGCCGGCTTCGATCTTCGAGAGATCCAGGACGTCATTGATGATGGTGAGCAAGGCCTCGCCAGATTGGCGCAGATTGTTGACGTAACGCATATGCTGACGATCAAGCCCGGAATCGCTGAGCAAATCTGCGATGTCCAGAACACCGTTCATCGGTGTGCGCAGTTCATGGCTCATCGTCGCCAGGAAGCGAGACTTTGCTTCGTTGGCTATTTCGGCTTCGTTGGTCGCCCGGCGCAATTCCTCCTCAATGGTTTTGCGTGCAGTGATGTCCTGGAGAGTCGAAAGCGAACGAACGCCATCATCGAGCCGCAGGTTGACCTCATGGATATGACGGATGCCCTGGGGATGAAGCAGGCGGTACTCGATATCGATCTCTTCACCCCGGTCTGCGGCTGCATAGGCCTGCCTCACGCGCTTTCGATCGCCGGGATGAATCGTTGCCAGGTCTTCTTCCCAGGAGACCAGCATCTCTTCCTGCGTGGTCCCGCAGATATCGGCGGCCGCTTGCGAAACCGCGATGGCGCGGCCAAGTTCAGCGTCATAGACAATGTGACCGATAGGCCCGACGCGCTGAGCAAAAGCCAGGACTTCCTGCTGCTCTGCAAGATCGCGTTCGGTGTGTCGAACATCGGTCAGGTCAAGCACCGTGCCGATCGTTCGGGGAGGTTCGCCGTCCTTGGCCGGCAAGACCTCACCGACCTCGCGCACGAACCGGGCCTCCCCATCAGGCCGTACGATCCGGTACTCCATGTCGTAGGGAGCAGCGTTCTCCATCGAAGCACGATGCTCGGCTATCACCTGATCCCTGTCACTTGGATCGATCTGATCGAGAGAAACCACCAGTGACCCCAAGAGGTCATCCTGACCCTGCCCGTGAATCGCCGCATATTCGGGTGAGACGTATACCATCTCGTCGAGCTGGTCGTCGAAGACATAGGCCCCGATCCCGGCAATGCGCTGGGCATTTGCCAGGATCGAAGCGTATTCACGGGCCTGACGTTCGACTTCCCGGCTTTCCGTGACGTCCAGCAGGGTTCCCACCGATCGGGCAGTTTTGCCCTTGGAACCGTCAGCATAGACGCCAGCTTCACGCACGAAACAAACTTCTCCATCCGGGCGAATCAACCGAAAATCCAGTGCATAGGATGAGCGGTTCGCCGCTGCCTCGGAGTAGATCCTCGCCACAGCTTCTTGATCGTCCGGGTGCACGAACCCCTGTTTTTCATGCCAGGAACTCAGGAGGTCATCCTGTGACAGCCCGTAGATTTCAGCAAAAGCCAGCGAACAGAAGACATTCGCCTGAATGTCATCATCGTAGATATAGTATTCTAGACCGGCGATCTGCTGGGCGCTTTGCAACGCTGCCGACTGTTCAAAGAGTTCCTGCTCGCTTTTTCCCTGACGCTCAAACGCACGAGCCAACACTGCGATCGCAAGCAGGCCAAGTGCGGCCGACAGGACAATCGCAATCTCGGCCTCGCCGATCCGCTCGAGCCAAATCGGCATCGGGATTTCCCAGGTGCTACGCACCTTGATGGCAACAGCCTGGACGACCATCAGTGACAGCAAAACAACCAGCGAACCGGTCAATAGACTGCGATTGCGGACGGCCAAGCAACAGGCCGTCCCCAGAACGCCGATCAGGATTGCAACAGAGATGCCAAGAAGCTCAGAATTCAGTTCCAAACAGCCAAGACAGGAGTGTGTTGTCTGGCCGTTAATCCTACAACCACGTCGGGCAGCGGGCTGTGCGCCACATCACCTTGCGCATAGCTAGAGTCAGCCTGTGGAAGGTTGGTTTCTATGGGTCGTTTTGCTCAAGTTCGGATCGCGGGGAACTGGACCCGCACACGGGTCCACCCTCTTGCGTGAATCCGATCTGAATCAAAGAGTTAGGGAAGATTCACCGGTTCAGATTGGCTCGACCTGAACGAAATCTGCTCTAGGATCACGCAGCAGCTCCAGGAGACATGCCATGAACGCGACCTTTGCCGCCTTCAGTGAAACCGAACACCGATCGCGCCTGGCCCGCGCCCGTGGCGCTCTGCGTGAAGCCGGGATCGACGCCTGTATCTGTGTCGGGCTGGAAAACCTCTATTACCTCGGTGGCTACGATTCCTGGGTCGGCGTCAACAGCCTGCAAGCGATGATCTTCACCGCCGGGGATGACGAGCCGACCCTGGTCGTGCGTAATGTCGATCTGCCCCTGGCGACGGAAACCACCTGGCTGCGCGACATCAGAACCTACCATCTACACCTGGAGGACCCCGCCGCACTGATCGCCGAGATCATCGACGAAAAAGGCGGATCAGGCAGTGCCATCGGCATCGAAGCGCAATCCTATGCCTTGACCTGGGATTGGGGCCGGCAGCTCGAGCGCGCCTTGTCGCCTGTCCCGCTGGTTGATGTCA
Organism: Rhodospirillaceae bacterium; assembly: GCA_018700655.1. Taxonomy (GTDB): domain Bacteria; phylum Pseudomonadota; class Alphaproteobacteria; order SP197; family SP197; genus SP197. The sequence goes on from JABIUG010000254.1 coordinate 8,407, forward strand.
CGACCTTGCTGGGCGATCTGCGCTGGATCAAGTCGGCCGAGGAAATCGCCTGTATGCGCCGGGCGGCACACCATGCGCGTAACGGGCTTGCCGCCATGCGCC
>JABIUG010000028.1 GCA_018700655.1 Rhodospirillaceae bacterium
AGAGCGTCGGATCATCGCCTGCTCTGCCGGACTCTTGATCCGACGCAGGGTTTCCAGCGGTTCATCGTCGAAACGCCAGTCGACGCCAGGCAGCAGTTCCTGCAAGGCCAGCCAATGTTCGGTCGGGAGCACATCGGCGCCGATCAGCAGCACGCGGCCAGTATCAAGGCCCAGGCCTTGCAGGGCATCGCGCACGGTTTCGACCCAGCGGTCGGAATGGGAAATTGTGTCGGCAAAGACAGCGGGGTCATCGACTTCAGGCACCGCGACACACAGGACATTGCGTCCGTCCCCAGCGATAGCAAAGGCGCTGTGGGCGCGACCCGAAAAAGTAGGCGGTGATTCCGGCAGATAGCTGTAGTGCTGATAATGGCCGGTCAGATAGAGAACATTGCCGTAACGATCGAGGGTCGAGCCGCCGCGCGAAACAACCAGCGCACCATCAAAACCAGCACCGGCGACGGCATCTGCCAGAGCAATCTGGCGACCACGGAACTCATCGCCTTCGATCTTCATCGCTCAGGCACGCGCCACAAAGCCGGCGATCAGGTCATTTACTTCAGCGGCCTTTTCCATCATCGGCATATGTCCTGCACCATCGATGCGATGAACGGAGGCACCGGCCAGGTTATCCGCCTGGCTCACCGGGATAATCGCGTCATCGCTACCCCAGATGATCTGTACCGGCACATCGAGGTCATCGGCCCGTGCCGCGAGATCAAGTGTTTGCGCACCATCGGCGAACTGACAGCCCGCGATGGCAGCGAGCGCGGCATCGACACCGTCGATCCGTTTTGATTTCAGGAGGTCTTCGACCATCGAGCGCGAGACGATCGAGGGATCGGCAAAGAGCTGCTGGGCAAGCGGTTTCATCTCCTTGCGCCGCTGCGCCGCGACAAAGCCGCTGATGTAGTCACCGTTGATTTCGCTGCCCAGACCCGCCGGTGCAATCAGTGTGAGCGAACCGATCTTCCCGGGATGATCCAGAGCGACCTGCAGGGCCACCGCGCCGCCCAGCGAATGGCCGACCAGATGGACATGATCGGCCCCGGCCACATCCATCACCGCTTCGACCGCCTCGGTCAGCACGTCAAGACTGCCATCGCCGACATCCTTGGACGAGCCACCATGGCCCGGCAGTTCCAGGGTGTAGACGGAACAATCAGCAGCCAGGGCATCTTGATTGAACATCCAGGCGTTCATGTCGCCACCGAAGCCGTGGATCAGAATGATCGGCTCGCCGTCCTCACCGTTTACGACGTAGCGGATCTGACGCCCGTTCACATCGGCAAACCGGGGCACAGGGCCGCCGGCGCCACCATCGTCGGCCACCGCAACGACGACGAAGCCCGAGACAAAGCCGTCGATCTCCTCGTCGCTGACATCATCGGAGGCAATCACGGCCAGCAGACCGCCCACCGGCAGCGTCGTACCTTCGGCTGCGACCCGTCGGCGCAGGATGCCGTTCCCCTTGGCTTCGATGACGTTGGCGATCTTGGTCGATTCGACGTCGAGCACCTCGTCGCCCTCGGCAACCGTGGCACCCTCCTCGAGATGCCAGCCGGTGACAGTGCCTTCTTCCATCGCCATGCCCCATTTGGGTACGGTGATCGCCTGGATACGTTCGTCGCTCATCATTTGTAGTTCATGGTCTTGCGCACGGCCTCGGCGATCTTTTCCGGGCTGGGGATGAAGGCGTCTTCCAGTTCCGGCGCAAACGGCACCGGAACATGGGGCGGTGACACGACCTGGATCGGGGCCTTCAGGGCACCGAACGCCTCACGTGCGACCAGGGCCGAGATATCGGTTCCCATGTTGCAGCGCGGATAGGCTTCATCGACCACGACCAGGCGGCCGGTTTCCTCGACACATTCGATGATCGTGTCTTCATCCAGCGGCGAGATCGTACGCGGATCGACGATCTGACACTCGATCCCCTCTCCGGCCAGAATTTCGGCCGCTGCCTTGGCCTGATGGACCATCCAGGCGATCGCAACGATCGTCACGTCGCCTCCTTCGCGCACGATGTTGGCCTCACCGAAGGGCACCGCATACATCTCCTCGGGCACATCGTCGCTGACCTGGTCGTACATGAACTTGTGCTCGAAAAAGATCACGGGATCGTTGTCACGCACGGCCTGGATCAGCAGGCCCTTGGTGTCATAGGCACTCGAGGGGATTACGCACTTGATTCCCGGAACATGGGCGAACATCGGATAGAGGCACTGGCTGTGCTGTGCGGCGCCACGATAGCCGGCGCCAATCTGGGTGCGGATGACGACCGGGGTCTCGGCCTTGCCGCCGAACATGTAACGGAACTTCGCGGCCTGATTCATGATCTGGTCGAAACACACCCCCATGAAATCGACAAACATCAATTCCGCGATCGGGCGCAACCCGCAGGTTGCCGCCCCGACAGCCGTTCCCATGATCGCGGACTCGCTGATCGGCGTATCCATCACCCGTTCCTTGCCGAAACGGGGCTGCAGGCCCTTGGTGATGCCCATGTCGCCGCCCCAGGCATCGGATTCGCCAGGGGAACCTTCGCCGCCGGCGATATCTTCGCCCAACAGGATAACGGTGGGGTCTTCCTCCATGACCTGGAAGAGGGCCTCATTGATTGCTTTGCGCATGCTGATGACGCGTGCCATGTCGCCCTCCCCTCAGTACGAAATGTAAACGTCGGTGGTGAGCTGATCGACGGTCGGGCGTGGCGCGTCACGCGCGGCCTCGACACAGCGGTCCATCAACGCGGCGGTTTCCCGGTCGATCGCATCGAGATCACCGTCATCAAGAAGACTGGCCTCGGTGACACGCTTGCGGAAGACCTGCAGGCAATCGTGATCCCTGCGCAGGGCATCGACCTCGCCTCGCCCACGATAGGACTGGTTGTCGCCTTCATGGTGGCCGTAGAAACGCCCCAGCTTGACCTCGATCAGGGTCGGACCTTCGCCGTTGCGTGCGCGTTCGACCGCGTCGCCGACCGCGTCGTGGACCGCGAAGAAGTCGTAGCCATCAACCTGCACGCCCGGCATGCCGAAGGCCGAAGCACGGTTGACGATGTCGCCGCAAGCGACCGACCAGGACGACGACGTCGCCTCGGCATAACCGTTGTTCTCGAAGACAAACAGGACCGGCAGTTTGAAAACCGAAGCGAAATTGAGGCTCTCGAAGGTCGTGCCCTGGTTCGAGCCGCCATCGCCGGTGAAGGTCACGGCAACCTTGCCGGTCTGGAGCGTCTTGGCCGCCATCGCAGCACCCAGAGCCAGCGGCGGGCCGCCGCCGACAATCGCGTTGGCCCCCATCATGCCCTTGGAGAGGTCGGCAATATGCATCGACCCGCCCTTGCCCGCACACAGGCCTTCGGACGACCCCCAAAGCTCCTTCCACATGCCCTCGACATCGCAACCCTTGGCGATGCAGTGACCGTGGCCGCGATGGGTCGAGCAGATACGGTCCTCGTCATCGAGATGGGAACAGACACCGACGGCCGAGGCTTCCTCACCGGCATAGAGATGAACGAACCCCGGCAGGTTGCCAGCCTCGAACTCCTCGTGCACCCGCTCCTCGAAATCACGGATCGTGCGCATCGTGCGGTAGGCCTCCAGCAGCCTTTCGCGCGACAATTGCATCCCTGCTCCGTTGCTCATGGTCAGTCCCCCGGTTCGGATCATCAGTGTCGCGCACATCCGGCGCGCGTCCGCTGATAGCTTAGAACTTAATCGGCCTGCCACAAACCAGACCTGATAGCTGTCGCCGGACACATCCCGAAGAGCTGTTCGCCCCAGAGGCTTGTTTTGCTGTTTCACAATCCCATTATTTAAACATCGTATTATTATGGTGCGAGGCGTCGGGAGCATACGCGATGGAATGGGGCCTCGTTTTTACCATCCTGGGCATCTACGCCCTCTGGCTACTGATTTCGCTTATTCTGTACTGGCATCAGAGAACGCAAATCGCGACCCTGAAACGCGACCTGACGCACCTGGAACGCGATCATCGGCGGCTGCTCGCGGGTCAATCAGCTGAAGTTTCGCCGTCAGAAACGGCTGAATTGGCGCAAAAGCAGGAGGAATCGACAGAAACGGCTCCCGATTCCCTTTGGCCGGTTGAACAGCCTTCCCCCGAAGGCGATCCAGAGCCGGCGAAGATGGCAGTCGCCGACACATCCAACACGGGAGCTGATGGCGAGAACCCTTCGGGTGCTCAACCAAACGACCCGGTCTCGGCTGACCACGGCCGGGGCAGCCGTGCTTCAAGCTGGGAAACCATCATCACATCGCGCTGGATGGTTTGGACAGGCGCCGTCGCTCTGGTTCTGGGCGTCACGTTCCTGGTCAAGTTTTCGATCGATCAGGATCTCTTTGGCCCCGCAGCAAGGGTCGCGTCCGGTCTGGTGCTGGGCGTGCTTCTTCTTGGAGCCGGAGAATGGTTGCGACGGCGCCCGCTGCTCCAACCCCTGGCGTCAGTACGACCCGAATACATTCCAGCCGCAGTAGCCGGCGCCGGCTTGATCAGCCTGTTTGGGACACTCTATGCAGCCCACGCCAGCTTCGGCATGATCGGCACGATTCCGGCCTTTCTGGCGTTGTCCCTAGTCGTGGCTGCAACGATCGCATTTTCGCTTCTGCACGGCCGCTCCTTTGCACTGTTCGGGACGCTTGCCGGATGTGCCGTTCCCGCACTCTTCCCAATACCCGATCCGTCACCATGGGGTCTGTTCCCCTATCTCACTGTGCTCAGTGCGGCATGCCTGCTCCTCGTGCGTGATCGCCAATGGTGGTGGCTGGGCTGGATCACCGTGTCGCTTGCGCTGTTTTGGACGCTTGTGTGGAGCGCGTCTGTTGATGACAGCCTCGACATGATGGTCGCCGGCGGCTTCCTTGTGGTCATCGCCGGGTTTGTCGTGTTCACGCGGCGCGGGCTGATCCCGCCACCGGCACACCCGACCAGCTTCCACGGCTGGTTGAGCGGGCTTTTCGGACTGGAGCGTTTCGTCCTCGCATCCCTGGCAGGCACCTCGATCATCATGCTCTTTATTGATGGCGCAAGATCCGTTTGGACCGGCAACCATCGTGCTCGGCCTTGGCTTCACGGCAATGCAACTCGCTTTGGCACACAGGTATCCCTCGCTCCTGGCGAGCGCATTGTTCGCCGCCCTGTTTGCGCTCGGTTTCCTGATCGTGTGGTGGCTTGAACTCGCCGCGATGCCTCATGGAATCGGGCAAGGTACGCGCGCACATCTGGCACTGGTGCCTGAATACCTGCAGGTCTTTGGCGGCGTAACAGCTGCCTTCGCGGCGCTGTTCGGCTTCGGCGGCTTTATGGCGCAACGCCGTGCCGGCACTCCGGCGTTCTGGGCCAGCCTTTCAGCGGGCATGCCCCTGCTGCTGGCGATGTTCCTTTATGCCGTAGCCTGGAACTTCGCGGCATCGGCTGCCTGGGCCACCATGGCCCTGGGCATGGCGGGGCTGGGGTTGTTCATGACCGACCACATGCTGCGCCGCGCCATGCAGGCCGGCGCCGGGGCCTATGCCGCGGCGACCAGTTGCGCACTCGCCATCGCCATGGCCGTCCTGCTCCGTGAATCCTGGCTGACTGTGGGCCTGGCCGCCATGTTGCCCGCGCTGGCTTGGGTTCATGCGCGCTTCGGCCTGCTCCCGCTGCGCTGGGTAGCCAGCGTGATCACGGCGATCGTCTCAGTACGTCTGCTGACGAACCCATCGATCCTGACCTATGCAGCCGACGGCCTGCCGACCTGGCTCTGGGTCCTCTATGGCTACGGCCTGCCTGCGTTAAGTTACCTCATCGCTGCCCGGCTGTTAGGTAACCGCCGCGACGACCCGCTGGTCCTGTCGCTGCAGGCCGGTTGCATGGCGTTTGTCATCGCTTTGCAGGTCCTCGAGTTCCGGCTTCTGATCGGCGGTGGTTTCGAGGCCTCGCTGAGTCTGGCCGAAGTCACACTTCATGGACCGACCTGGCTTGGTATGTCCGTGGTTCTGGCACGCTCGCGCCTGTGGACGACCCATCCGATCTTCATTTGGGGCGGACGTCTGCTGCTGGTCGGGTCGACCGCAGCGCTGGTGGGCGGTTCCCTGGTCGCCTTCAACCCTCTGTGGACCCACGAGCCTGTCGGCGCATGGCCATTTCTGAATCTGCTCGGTCTGGCCTTTGGCGCACCGGCAATCCTCTACGCATGGTTATCGGTCACGGTGCGCCGCCACGGTCAAGCAATCTCGCCGCGCTGGCCGCCGGTCTGTCGCTGTTCCTGGCGATCGCTTACGTCACGTTGGAGGTTCGGCACGTGTTTCACGGTGTCTATCTCGATCGTGGCAGCCTTGGTGACGCGGAGCTCTACGCCTATTCCGCGGCATGGCTTGTTTTCGGCCTGGCATTGCTTGGCGGTGCTCTCCTGACCGCCCAGAGGTTGTTGCGTTATGCCTCGCTGGGACTGGTTCTGCTCGTCACGGCCAAGGTCTTCCTGTGGGATATGTCTGATCTGACCGGCCTGTTGCGCGCAGTTTCGTTCCTTGGTCTGGGCGGAACCCTGGTCGGTATCGGATTGCTGTATCAGCGCTTCGTCTTCCGACGGGACCCTTCCACGTGCGAGGTCGCAGTGACAGAGTAGAGCAAATCCTGCTTTGATTGCATCGCTTCGCGATACAAACAGATCCGGTGAAGTTGCTCTAACTCTATGAAATAGAGCGGAT
>JABIUG010000255.1 GCA_018700655.1 Rhodospirillaceae bacterium
CAGCGGCGCGAGGGCTGCCCAGGTCCCGAAGACGACGAACACGAGCATGAACAGTACGCCGCCGACGCGCACCGGCAGACCGATGCCGACTTGCGCGGCCTCTTGCTTGGCGCCCTGCCTCACGATGTTGGTCTCGGTTGGCATGGTCAGCTCCCGCTCGGCAGCTTGGCGGGCGAGGCCTTCGTGAGCTTACCCAGGACCTCGTCCCGGGGACCGTACTCTAGCTGCAAGCCATCTCTGAGGACCAGCATCTTGTCGACGGTCTGCAGGATGAGCGTGCGGTGACTGATGACGACAACGGACGCGTTGGCCGCCTTCAGCCGCAGGACGGCCTCCACCAGTTCCCTCTCGCCCTGGTCATCGAGATTGGAGTTGGGCTCATCGAGCACGACGAACCGGGGGGTGCCATAGACTGCCCGGGCCAGTGCGATCCGCTGTTTCTGGCCGCCGGACAGGATGCTCCCCGCCTCGCCGATGGCGGTGTCATACCCTTGTGGCAGGTGCAGAATGAGATCGTGGACGCCGGCCATTTCGGCCGCTTCCACCACCATCTCTGCATCGGTCTCGCCGAAACGACAGATATTTTCTGCGACGGTTCCAGCAAACAGCTCGATATCCTGCGGTAGATAACCAATGTGGGGACCGAGCTCATGTCGGTCCCAGCTCGATGTGTCGGCGCCGTCCAGGCGAACGCTGCCGCCGCGCACGGGCCAGATACCCAGCAGGGCCCGCGCCAGGCTCGATTTGCCAGAGGCGCTGGGGCCGACTATGCCGAGGGCTTCGCCAGGTAGGAGATCGATCGTCACCCCCTTGACGACGGGATCAGTGGCTCCCGGCGGCACGACGACGACCTGCTCAGCGCTCAACCTGCCCTCGGGCGCGGGCAGGCTCATCGACGCGGGATCTGCCGGAACCGCTTCGAGCAGTTCGCCAAGACGCGCGTATTGCGCTCTGGCGACGGAGAAGCCGCGCCAAGACGCCACCAACTGATCGATCGGCGCCATCGCCCGCCCCAGCAGCAATGCCCCGGCAATCACCATGCCCGGGGAGATATCCTGTCCCAGCGCCAGCAAAGCGCCCAGGCCGAGGGTGCTGCTCTGCATGATCATGCGAAAGCACTTGGATACGCTGCCGATGATGCTCGATCGCTGGCTGGCTTGCGACTGCAGGTCCATCACCTCGTCGGCTCGAGCCTGGTGCCGCGCATCGATGTTATCCGCCATGCCCATCGCGGCGATGACTTCGGCGTTGCGCAGGTTGCCGTTGACGCTGGCAACCACGGCGCCGTTGAGCTTGTTGGCCTCCTGCAGCTTCTCGTTGCTGGCTCGCTCGTTCCAGTAGGTCAGCCCGAGCATCACAACGACAGAAATCAAAGCGACCATGCCGAAGTAGAAGTGGAACAGGAACATCAACAGGATGTAGATCGGCACCCAGGGCGTGTCGAAGAAGGCGAACAGGCCCGGTCCCGTCATGTACTGGCGCAGTTGGGCCAGGTCGTTGAGCGGCTGCGAATGGCTGGCCCTGCCGCCACTCAGAAGGGCACGCTTGAACGTGGCATCGGCGACCCGTGGGCGCAGCATGGATTCCAGCCGATTGCTGGCGGCGATCATAATGTTGGAGCGAACCCAGTCGAAACCGCCCATCGCCAGCAGCAGGCAAACCATCAGAATCGTCAGCATGGCCAGCGTCGACAGAGATCCGCTGGATAGCACGCGATCGTAGACCTGCAGCATGTAGATGATGGGTATGAGTAGCAGCAGGTTGATCGCCGCACTGAACAGCGCTGCGTAACCGAAGTAGGCCCTGACGTTCTTCAGCGCCACCGCCAACTCGGGAAATCGACTTTTGTTCTCTGCCATCCGACGCGCCTCCCAGGCGCTTCCCTCCCTATCGCGTTTTCGAGTGCCAGCAAGATAGCCTCGCATCCGCGGCTGGGCAAGCGTGAACCATCCCCAGGTACGATGCGAAACTGCAAGGGCTCCTGGGGATACCAGGCGCCCTCCGGAACAGATCCGTTCGTGAGCCTGCCGTTCCCATTACAGAGTGTAGTAGTCCTCGTCCGTCTGCGTCAGCGTCGCACCCACAAGCGTGACAACCGGCACGTATTCATACGCACCACCGGCGGCGCCGTCGGCATCGAACAACACCGTCGTGTCGCCACCGCTGTTGTCGAACTGCAGATAGCCACCGCTGAACGCTGTGTTGTCGTGCGGCCCGCCCACCGAGTCGAGCAGACCCCTGAGGTCGAGCACGTCGCCACCGTCGCCGAGGGTGAAGTTCTCCAGCACGCGCATGACCTCGACGTTGTCGAGCACGGGGCCGGAAGGGCCGCCCGCTCCGACGCTTTCGAAGCTCAGCAACGTCGATGCATGATCAGCAGTGAAGTCGAAGGTGTGCTGCGTCCAGGTGCTGCCGGACGTCGTGATCTCCTCAGACTCGTCGCCCGCCGCCACCTGGACGAGACCGTTCGACCACAGCTCGAAGCTGACGCGATACGTCGCGTCAGCGATCGTCGTGATGTCCTGCTCCACGCGTCCGGCGTCGTTGCCGTTCAGATCCACGCTCTGAATACCGTCGGCAGCGGCCCAGAGCGTGCCGACGAGGTCGATCGAGTCCTTCTGCACGACCCAGCCGCCGAGGTTGACGCCGATCCCGTGCGTGATGAACCAACCGGCCGGTGCCAGAGGCGCCTCGAACGAGCCGTTGGCCAGATCGCTGACCGTCGAGATGACGTGCGTGTCCGTCACCGCGTCCACGTCGATG
>JABIUG010000256.1 GCA_018700655.1 Rhodospirillaceae bacterium
ACAACGGCGAGAGCAGGTTTCACGAATTCGGAAATCTGCAACGAAAACAAACCAAGAGAAATCCAGCGACGGGCACCCTTGATCTCCGACCCAATCAGGGGCGTGACCACGAGCAACCCGATCGAAACAATCAGGATCAACACAGCAACCCGCCGGACCCCTTTGGGGCCCAGCAACGACATGGCGAACATGGCGACGACCGCCGGAACCAAAAATACGAAATGTTTCCGGACAAAGTGAAAGGCGTCCGCTCCAATCCGCTCAGCAACCGGCGGGCTGGCAGCCATGATCAACACCACGCCGCAAAGCAGCAGTGCAATCAGGGCCGCCAGGGTCCATCGGTCGATGGTCCACCACCACCGCCCCAGAACGCTTCGGTCCGTTCGGGCAAAGGTTGTCATGCGCTACTGTGACTCCCGTCTCAGGACTTTTTCTTGCCCGCGGCCTTTTTCTTAGCCGGAGCTTTCTTTGCAGCTGCCTTTTTGGGAGCAGCCTTCTTCTTGGCTGGAGCCTTCTTGGCAGCGGCCTTCTTAGGGGCAGCCTTCTTCTTGGCTGGAGCCTTCTTGGCAGCAGCTTTCTTAGGAGCAGCCTTTTTGGCCGGAGCCTTCTTGGCAGCAGCTTTCTTCGGAGCGGCCTTTTTGGCCGAGGTTTTCTTGGCGGCAGCCTTTTTGGGTGCAGCCTTTTTCTTTGCAGCGGGTTTTTTCATATCTTTTCCCCTCTTACCTTTCGCAAGTTGGTCTTCGGTTATGCTCTTGGCGGTCTCCGCGTCCCTACGCTTCTTTTCGTCGAGGACGAGGTCTCTGAACCGGTTGCCCCGGTCTTCGAAATCGTTGAATTGGTCAAATGAGGCACAAGCCGGCGATAGCAGGACGACCGGCGCGGCGCGACGCTCGGTCAGGGCCTGCTCAGCGGCAGCGGCAACGGCTTTTTCCATGTCACCGCAAACGGTGTATGGCACGCGCCCTTCCAGGGTCTGGGCAAAGGCGCCGGCCGCCTCGCCGATCAGAAAGACATGTGCCATGCGTGGGAAATGCGGTGAAAGCGTTGCAATTCCGCCTTCCTTGGCACGCCCGCCGGCGATCCAGTAAATGTTGTCGTAACAGGCCAGGCCGCGCGAGGCAGCGGCCGCGTTGGTCGCCTTGCTGTCATTGATGAAGACGGCCTTGCCGATCCGCGCGACAACTTCCTGGCGATGGGCCAGGCCGCTAAAGGACTTGAACGCCTTGGCGACATCGCCACCCGAGAAACCGAGTGCCCGCACGGCCGCAAAGGCGGCGGCGGCATTCTGCCAGTTGTGAACCCCAAGCAAGGACTTCACACGGTTAAGGTCAACAATCTCGGCGGGTTTCTTGGCGGTTTCGTCGATCAGGATGCCATCGCGTACATAGATGCCGCGTGCGATACGGCGCTGGACCGACACAGGTATGGTCGAACGCCCGCGGCGTCCGCCAAGCTCCTGATGGATCCGGCGACAGACATCATCGTCAATCCCGATGACCGAGGTCTGCTTCGATTCGCGGCGCGCGAAGATCCGGGTCTTGGATGCAATGTAGTTCGAGAAATCACCGTGACGCTCGATGTGATCGGGCGAAACGTTGAGCAGAACCGCGACGTCACTGACCAGCGTGCGAATCAGATCGAGCTGGAAGGACGAAAGCTCCAGCACGTAGATGCCGTCATCTTCCATCGGATCGAGATCGAGCACGGGCGTGCCGATATTGCCGCCCAGCTGGACATTCAGACCGGCCTGCTCGAGCAGATGCGCAGTCAGTGCCGAAGTTGTTGATTTTCCGTTCGTTCCCGTCACTCCGACGACGCGGCCTTTCGGGCGCGAACGGGCGAAGAGCTCCATATCGCCAAGAATCTCAATCTTGGCCGTGAGCGCACGGGCTACCAGCGGATGCGGTGCGGGATGGGTCAGTGGCACACCCGGGCTCAACACCAGCCCGCGGAAGCCTTCCCATTCGATCCGATAGAGGTCGTTAAGCGTGACGCCCAGTTCAGCGGCATGACGACGCCGTGCCGGATCATCGTCCCAGGCACTGACTTCCACACCACCGGCAGCCAGGGCCAGAGATGCAGATATGCCGGATCGCCCAAGACCGAAAACGGCCATGGAACTTCCAGCGTGACGCGAGAGATCGATCATCGCTCTACCTCAGTTTCAATGTGGCAAGACCGATCAGCGCCAACACGATCGCGATGATCCAGAAGCGGATCACGATCGTGGGCTCGGCCCAGCCCTTCTTTTCGAAGTGGTGATGGATCGGCGCCATGCGGAACACGCGGCGACCCGTAAGTTTGAACGAAATGACCTGGACGATCACCGAGACCGTCTCGAGCACAAACAGTCCACCGACAATGGCGAGCACCAGCTCGTGTTTGGTGACAACACTGATCACGCCGAGTGCGGCGCCTGCAGCAAGGCTGCCGGTATCGCCCATGAAGACCATGGCCGGCGGCGCGTTGAACCAGAGGAATCCCAGACCGGCGCCAACCATGGCTCCGCAGAACACCGCGAGTTCGCCAGCGCCGGCAACGGCCGGAAGCTGCAGGTACTCTGAATAGAGCGCATTGCCGCTGAGATAAGCTATGATGCCGAAGGTCATCGCGCAGATGATGATCGGCCCGATCGCCAACCCATCGAGACCATCGGTCAGGTTGACTGCGTTCGAGGCGCCAATAATCACAAAGGCTGCAAAGGCCAGGAAGAACCAGCCCAGATCGATCAACACATCCTTGAAGAAGGGCAGCGCCAGCGAGGTTCCCACCTCGGAACCCGAAAGCGTTGCGATTGCAAAGGCAGCTGCCAGTGCCATCACGGCCTCGATCAGCAACCTTGCCCGACTCGACAGGCCATTGCTCGAGCGGCGCGAGACCTTGAGATAATCGTCGGCCAGGCCCAAGGCGCCAAACCCGAGGGTCACAAACAGCACGACCCAGACGAACCCGTTGCCCAGATCGGCCCAAAGCAGGGTCGTCGCGGTCACCGCCGTCAGGATCATCAGACCACCCATGGTCGGCGTTCCGGCCTTGGTGACGATGTGAGATTCCGGACCATCCTCGCGGATCGGCTGGCCATCGCCCTGGATCGATTTCAGCCAGACAATCATGCGACCGCCGAAGATCAGGCAGATCAGCAGGGCGGTCAGGATCGCACCGCCGGTCCGGAAGGTAATGAAGGCGAACAGCCGCAGGGCGCCGAATTCCTCGGAAAATGCAGGAAGCAGGTGATAGAGCATGGGCCGCTATCCCCTCTTTGCCGCACGCGCCGGGCGCGCGTGATCGAGCAAGGCCTCGACAACCGTTTCCAGACCGATACGTCTTGAACCCTTGATCAGGACGACATCACCCGGCCGCACGACATCGCTCAGCAGCATCGCGATGGCGCGGGCATCGCCCGCCGCGCCGCCGCGGCGCAAGGGCGGGAGTTCGCCATAGAGCCGGTTCATCAACGGACCAACCGCAAACATGAGATCGACCTTGGCCGACATCAGGTCACCGGCCAGGCCGGTATGTTCGGCGGTTTCGACGGCACCCAGCTCAAGCATATCGCCGAGCACCGCGATGCGCCTGCCACCGGCTCCAGGCGATGCAGCAGCCAGGACTTCCAGCGCCGCACGCACAGCAACGGGGCTGGCATTGTAGCTTTCGTCGTGGATCGTCGCAGTGCCGCCATCAAGCGCCAATACGTGCCGGCGGCCGCGTCCCAGCAGAGGCTCCAGCCCCGCCAATGCGTACGCAGCGGCTGCGACATCGCCGCCCAGATGATGCACGACGGCGAGAACACCGACACTGTTGATCGCCTGATGATGCCCGGAAAGCGCCAGGCGATAGCTGTGCAGCGCGCCATCGATCAATGCCGTGACTTTGCTGCCGTGTTCGTCGGGCGTCCATTTAATCAGACGATGGTCACAGGCCTCAGCCGTACCGAATCGTTTGACCGAACCCGCCGGCGATGCCGCCGCACGTTCGGCCAGGGGTCCGGCGTGGCGGTTGTCGGCATTAATCAACGCGATGCCGCCGCCTTCGAGACCATGGAAGACATCAGCCTTCTCATGCGCGATCGCTTCTTCGTCTACAAAATTGCCGACATGGACCGGTTCGACCGTGGTGATCAGAGCAACATGGGGACGCACCAAAGCGGCAAGCGGGCCGATTTCGCCCGGCGCATTGGTTCCGACCTCGAACACGCCGAACTGCGTCGCCTTGGGCATGCGCGCCAGACTGAGGGGCGTCCCGACATGGTTGTTGAAGTTCTTGTCGCTGACATGGGTAAGACCCTGCTGCGAGAGAACATGGCGCAAGGCATCCTTGGCACCGGTCTTGCCGACACTGCCGGTCACGGCGGCAACCCGGCCGTTGATCCGGCTGCGAGCAGCGCGTGCCAGATCGTCCAGACCACGCGACGTGTCGACCACCAGCAAAAGGGGTTGTTGGGGTGTCACATCGTCAGGCCGGTGATCGACCATGGCCGCCGCAGCACCCTTCTCGAAGGCCTGATTGACGAACTGGTGACCATCGGACTGCTCTCCGTGGAGAGCGACGAACAGGTCACGGCTCTCGACCTGCCTGCTGTCGAACGCCACGCCTTCGGCCTCGAACGCCTCGGTGGTTTCTCCACCGGTAGCATCGGTCACGGTCTCATCGGTCCAGAGCGGGTCGCGGGTCATGCCCCGCGCCCCAGATCTGCAAGGGCCCGACGCGCCTCTTGCGCATCGTCGAACGGCAAGGTGGTGTGACCCACGGTCTGCCCGGCTTCATGACCCTTGCCCGCAATCACCAGAAGATCCCCCGATCCCAATGATGCGATGGCATCGCGAATGGCTTGGCGGCGGTCACCGATTTCCAGCGCGCCGGGCGCTGCGGCCACGATCTCGCGGCGGACCGCGTCGGCATCTTCCGTACGTGGGTTGTCATCGGTGACATAGACGGTATCTGCGAGCCTTGTCGCGATCGCGCCCATGAGCGGGCGTTTGGCGCGGTCACGGTCGCCACCGCAGCCGAACACCACAACCAGCCGTCCGGCGACATCGCCACGCACGGCCTTGAGGACGTTTTCAAGAGCATCAGGCGTATGCGCGTAGTCAACGAAGATACCCGCACCCTGGGGATGCCCCGGCACGGCTTCGAGGCGACCACGCACGCCGGTGAGCTCACCCGCCCTGGCGAGAACCGATTCGACGGAACAATCTTCAACAGCAGCGACCATGCCGGCAGCACACAGCACGTTCATGGCCTGGAAACGGCCGGTGAGCGGCAGTTCGATGTCGATTTCGCGGTCGCCTGCCTTGATCGCAAGGTGCTGGTGACCGTTCGCCAGGCTTTTCCTGTCGAGCAGGCGCAGGTCGGTCCCGGCTTCGCCGTAGGAGCAGGCCGTCAGGCCACGACCACGGCAGCGTTCGGCAAGTTTGTCGAATTCCGGGATGTCGGCATTCAGCACCGCAGTACCGCCAGGCAGTACAAGGTCGAACAGGCGTGACTTGGCTTCAAGATAGGCTTCGACGCTTGGGTGATAATCGAAATGATCCTGGGTCAGGTTGGTGAACCCGGCCGCCTTCAGGCGCACACCATCAAGCCGACACTGATCGAGGCCGTGGCTGGAGGCTTCAATCGCAACCCGTTCGACACCGTGCTGTGCCAGATCACGCAGATGCTGGTGCAGGGTCACAGGGTCCGGCGTGGTGCGGGCAAGCAGCGCTGGGGCCTGATCACCGACCACGCCCAGGGTTCCCATGGTCGCGGCTGATTCGCCCAGAGCCGCCCAGAACTGGCGACAGAATTCGGCGACCGAACTTTTGCCATTGGTCCCGGTTACTGCGATCGCCGTGCGTGGCTGCTGTTCGAAGAAACGTGCACAGATAAGGGCAAAGCTGCGCCGTGCCTGTGGCGCGCCAACCAGGGTTGCGCTGCCAACATCGGCTTCTTGGATTCCGGCCTCATCGGTCAGCACGGCAATGCTTCCCCTGGCGAGCGCGTCGGCGATAAACCCGCGACCATCGGTCTGGCTCCCCGTCAACGCGGCAAAGAGATACCCCTTGTCGCAGTCGCGCGAATCGGCAGACAACCCGAGGATGTCGATATCCTGTGGGCCGCGCACCACGTGCGCATCGGCGCCGTCAACGAGCACTGAAAGCTGCAAGGATTGCCTCCAGTTGTTCATCGGCGTTGCCTTCGGCAACAGGAAGTTCGGGCAGTACGCCATCGCGCGGCGCAATACCCGCGATCGGGCCGATCCGGGAGATGATCCGTCCGACCGTGGGTGCGGCGGTCCAACCGCCGGTCGCATAGCCGTAGCTTGCTTCGATGCCCTGGGGTTCATCGATCGAAACCAGAATGACGTAGCGGGGATCATCGATCGGGAACGCCGCAGCGAACGACGACAGCAATCTGTCTTCGGCATAACCACCGGCGGAATCGAGCTTCTCGGCTGTGCCGGTTTTGCCGCCGATCAGATAACCATCAACCTGCGCCTTGCGCCCGCTGCCATATTCGACAACCAGGTGGGTCAAGAGCCGCAGCGTGTTGGAGGTCTCCTCGGAGATCACACGTGTACCGGGAGGCGGCAAGTCAGACTGCCATTCCAGCACGGTCGGCTGATAGAGCGTGCCGCCGTTGACCATCGCCGCCAACGCGGAGGCTGCCTGGATCGGGGTCACCGCGATGCCGTGACCAAAGCCGATCGTCATCGTGTTGATTTCGCGCCAGGTCGAGGGATAGATCGGATCACCGACTTCCGGCAGCTCGATCTCCGAAGGCATCATCAGCCCGATCCGGCGCAGGAATTCCTGCTGGCCGTCGGCACCGACATCCATCGCCATCCGTGCGGCGCCGATGTTGGACGAATAGACCAGAATTTCCGGCAGCGAGAGCCAGCGATTTTTCGGCTTGTAGTCGCGGATCGTGAAACGCGCGACACGCAGCGGCTCCGACGCGTCATAGCCGCTCGACAGATCGACCAGACCGGCTTCCAGAGCCATACCCGCAGTGAAGACCTTGAAGATCGAACCCAATTCATAAACACCCAGCGTCGCCCGGTTGAAGCGGGCCTCATCTTGGGAGTCTCCGGCATGATTGGGATCAAAATCAGGCAGGGAGACCATGGCCATGACTTCGCCGGTATGGACATCAAGCACGATGCCCGTCCCGCCAAGGGCGCTGAACGTCTCGATCGTCGCGGCAAGCTCCTCGCGCACAACCTGTTGAAACCGAACATCGAGCGACAGCGCCAGGGGCTCACCGCCTTCGGCCGCGCGCGACTGCAATTCATCTTCCAGGGCCATCTCGGCACCGGCCAGCCCGATCCGGTCGATATCGGTGAAACCAACCACATGAGAGGTCAGCTGACCCTGGGGATAGACCCGGCGCTCTTCACGCAAGAATTCGAGACCGGGCAAACCCAACGCATGGATCTCGGCCTGCTGGTTGGGCGTCAGGTTGCGCTTGACCCAGATAAAGCCGCGATCGCTGGCCAGATCTTCTTCCAGTTCTGCGACATCCAGTGCGGGTAACAGAGCGACCAACGCCAGCGCCGTCTCAGCTGCATCCAGAATGCGACGCGGCTCGGCATAGAGCGAAGCGGTCGGCAGGTTCGTCGCGAGCAGCACACCGTTGCGGTCGACCACATCGGCACGGCCCAGGGGCGCTGCCGCGCTGGCATCGACCATCGCGGTCTCGAGTGAACCAGGCACGGCCATGACTTCGATCAGGCGGCCGCCCACGACGACAAAGGCCGCAAGGAAACACATCGCCAGAACAACCATGCGCGCACGGCAAACGTCAGCCGCCTGTTTGACCGCGCCTTCAAGCTGCAGGGTCGCGGCGCGCTGGTGGGCACCTGCCTGATAGCCGTCCATGGCCGGGTTTTCGATCATCGCGTTCATGGCTGTGCCAATTCGAGCGTGACCAGCGTTCCATCGCCCATGATCGCGGTCAGTTCATCACCAGGCTCGGCGACCTTACGCAACGGAACTTCCATCAGAAGTCCCATCTGGCTAATCGCCATGGGTGCAAGATCAAGATGGCGCTCGGCGAGTTCAGCGAGCCGTTCGGGCCGGCTGAGATAACTCCACTCGGCACGCAGCACATGCGCCGTCTCACGACTTTCCGTGATGCCACTCTCCAGGCGCGCCAGATCGTCCTTGAGATCACGTACCTCGTATTTCAACGTAAACGCGGCAACCGCCGAGATCAGCGCCAGAGCCATCCAGATCACGCCGCCCCTGGCCATCATGCCGCGGCCCTACATGACGGTGCGGAGGTGCGCACGGCAGCACGCAAGCGGGCCGAGCGCGCCCGCGCGTTCAGCGCCATCTCGGCGTCGCTGGGCCGTAGGGCCTTGCGTTCGAGAATTCGGAAACTCGGCGCACGCTTATCCTCGACCATCGGGGCATGGCGGCTCGGATTGGCTCCGCCACCGCTGGGTTCTGCCAGGAACCGCTTGACGATGCGGTCTTCGAG
>JABIUG010000029.1 GCA_018700655.1 Rhodospirillaceae bacterium
AGGCCATCCGGCCACCCCGCGCCAGATAGCTCCGCAGGCCATCTCTCATCGGCGTGGTGTAGTACTCGGGGTGGGCGCCGGTGACCACGGCGCTGTACTGCTCAAGCAGCGCGACGCCTTCGTTATGCAGGTCCTCGTCGGTAATGACGTCGTATTCGATGCCCTTGTTCTCGAGCCATCCCAGGATGTGGCTGTCGTTGTTGATGTTCCACACCGGCGCCGTCTTGGGGCCCACCTGGTGTACTGGCCGCAGGCGCGAGGCATAACGCACGCCACTGCCGTCGGAATGGTTGTCGTAGGTCGACAGACCGTATTCCGGATGCTCCTGGAGGAAGACTTCCCCCGGTTCCATTGTGGTCCAGTAGCACTCGGCCACTTCGCCGAAGTGTTCGTGCCACGTCCACTGGATGTTGGAATAGGCCATATAGGTGGCCGTCGAGGCAAGGAAGGCGAGCTTGGCCGTGGCGGTGCCGCCCTTTGGTCGAACATAGAAGGTCACGTACCATTCATCGTCGTCGGCCGCCAAGCGCACCGCGTAAACGCCGCTGCGCAGATCCGCCGGGATCTCATAGGTGAAGTCGGTATCCCATTCGGCGTCGTAAAGGTCGTCGTCGTGGAAGTGGATGGCGCCGTATTCCTGGGGCGCGGAGCGCCAGTTCTGCTCGGTACCGCTCCAGTTGAAGCCTTTGACCGCGCGCGACGGCAGGTTGACCACGCGGCCATGAAGCCCGTTGGGACTGGCGTCCATGATCGTGGCACTGCCGATTTCATGGGAAAAATCCCAGGCTGCGACCACCGACATGTCACGCTCGTGAGGCAAGGCGTCCCAGCCCAGAGCAGTGCTGTCGGCCAGGCTCAACGCGCTACCGACCAGCCGCGGCCGGTCAAGCTTGCCGTTGAAAAAGTGGCTGGCGCCAGGCCGACCCGCCGGATGGGTCGCCGGCATCGCCGCCATGATGAGCGGCTGGGCACTCCCCATGGCAGGTGTGAAGTCGACGACAACCGTGGTGCTGGCGCTGGTCCTGACCTCGAACTGCGGGCCGATAAAGTCCTGGGAAACGGTAAGCGCCGCAGCCGCCGCATCATAGGCGGCGGTAACAAGATGCCAGCGCCGCTTCGCCATCGGCTTGCCGGTGGCAACTTCTTTGGTGCCACCGCTGCCGTCGCCGAGCCGCATGGCGGCGGCGCCACTGTCGTCAATGGTCAGGGCAAAACCACTGGTGGTGGCATCGTCCCAGTTGGAAATCAGGCCCTGGACGCCCTTTTCTGGGGTGGTGGGAAAGACCCAGGCCTGGACCGTGAAGCTGCCCAGGCCGCTCACCAACGGGCTTGAGGGAATGGTCACATAGGATCCCGACACGGTAATCTGCTCGTGGCCGGGATACTCACCGGCAAAGGGCGCCGCGATCTCCTCTTCGCGATAGATGTCGAGGTCTGGATCGTCGTTGCCGCAGATCACCCGCACCAGATTGGCGCGATAGCGATCGGGGCCGTAAGTGCTGACCATGACGTTGAGGGTATCACCCGGCATGACGCTCCAGTCGCTGCAATATCCCATGATCTTTTTCATTTTTGCATTCCCCTCTATACCGGCGCGATGCCGGTAGCGGCCTGCCAGCGTATGCGGAAGACTTTCCTGACGGCGGCGTAGTAGTCGTCGAACACCAGATCGTCGTAGTACTCCAGCTTGTCCCCGCGGGCCTTCGGCATTTTGGCCAGGGTCCATTCAACGTGGCACTTGGTGCAAACGATGATGATGCGCTCTTCCATGGGCATCAGGCGCAGGTGACTGACCACCAGGGCCAGCTCGAGGCTGTAGGGACCGCCGGGATTTTTGTCGAATTCCGCGATCAGGTCGGTTCGTGTCGGATCAATTTCATACATTCCCTAATCCTTTGGCCTCGGGTTCCATGGTTATGGAACAATTCTTGAAGTTCCCGGTCATTCTAGAGGAACCGTTGAAACCTCGCGGGATGACGAATACGTCGCCCGGAATACAGGTCTCGGCATGACCGCTTTGGTTGGTGATGGTCATCATGCCCTCAAGCACGAAGCAGCATTGATCGTAGGGATAGCCGCGCGTCTCCTCTGTGCACGGTGTGCATTGCCAGACGCCGACGTTGACGTTGCCGGTCGTGCCGGGTGTCATTTTCGCGGTACCAGACGCGCCCACCTTCGACATCGACGATAGCAGTACTCTCAGGTCCGGCCTCGGCCATTGCCTGCTCCTCCCGTAAACCTTGCCCGGAATTCTGCCATGTGCCGAATGTCGCGCGCAAACCGGCCACTGCTTACGGCCGGGACATCATGGATAGTCGTCAATCCAGTGTTTCATCTCTGGTCAACGCCCCGATGCCGGTTTCTGGGGGCAAAGCGGATATCGCCGGGGTCACTTTGAACGTCCGGCGGTAACCAGGGCCAGTCGACCGGCAACAACAGGCCGTGTCCAATCCAACCGCTACGATTTTCGAGCGGATCGCCTTAAGCTGATGTCGACTCAAAAGGGGGGCGCGATAACAATGCTTGGATCATCGGTTGATATTGCCATCGTGGGCGCGGGCATCGCCGGATTGTCTGCCGCCAGCGCGCTCCGGCAGCACAATGTCGATTTCAGTCTGTTGGAGGCCTCACACCGTATCGGCGGACGCGCCTATACTGAAGAGGTGATGCCGGGACTGCCATTGGACCTGGGCTGCCACTGGCTGCATTCCGCGGATCTCAATCCTTTCGTCGAGATCGCCGGTCGTCATGGGTTTCACTATGACAGCTCCAGAAAACCCGGTGCCGTGTTCGCCGGCGGCGACTGGATCGGCCCCGATCAGCGCAATGAAATCAGGCGTCTCCACGATCGAAACCACAAGCAGATGGCGGCCTTGCCAGAGGATGGCGGGGATCATGCGGTTGTCGACATGACTGATCGTGACAGTCCGTGGACGGCTCTGATTGATTATGAGGTTTCACTCGATATGGCTCACGATCCCGATGCCGTTTCTGTGCGGGACGTCATGTCATATCGAAGGACCGGGGAAGACTGGCCGGTTAAGGAAGGTTTCGGTGCCCTGATCGCCCGTTGCCTTGGTGATGTCCCGGTCACACTCAACGCTGCGGTCGAGCGAATAGATTGGTCAGGTCCCAAGGTACGTCTCGTAACGCAGCGAGGTGAGGTGAGCGCGAAAAAGGTCATTGTCACCACCTCGACCGGCATACTGGGGAGCGGCGACATTCGCTTCGATCCACAGCTCCCCGAGTGGAAGAATGAAGCGATTTCCTCGTTGCCGCTGGGCAATCACAACCGGATCTATCTGATCTTCGATCGCGATGTATTCGGGGAAGAAGCGCCCGACCGCGTTACGGTCATGGACGGGGACGGAGCGCCAATCAGTCTCGATATCCGGCCCTTCGGCTACAACATTGTGCACGGAATGACCGGTGGTCGATTTGCCGACTGGCTTGAGCGAGCCGGCATGGAGGCCTCGGCAGATTTCGCAATGGAGAAACTCAAGGAGGCTTACGGCTCCTCCATAACCCGGCATGTAGTGCGAACTCTGGCGACCGCCTGGCGAGGCGATCCGTGGGTCAAGGGTGCTTATGCCGCGGCACAACCGGGGCAAAGCCATCAACGCAGCTTGCTCGCCCGCCCCATCGACGATTGTCTCTACTTTGCCGGCGAAGCATGCTCGCCCAATTCTCTTGCCACGGCACATGGCGCATACTGGAGCGGCATCGAAGCCGCCGAAGCAGCTGGCGGGTCTTTGACCTGAGCTCAACAATCGCCGGACCCGCCAAGGTTGCTCTGGACCGGATTCGACGGTCACGACGACGCGGCGCGCAGGATCTTCCGTTCGCAGCCGGCGGGCTGTAACTGGCCAGGACGCGATGCGAACGGCAACGATGGGAAGAGAGGATCGGTGGCGTGAAGAAGGTACTCGGCTACACGAACGCATGGAGCGTCGCCCCGGGCGACGAGCTTGAGGTGAAGGTCAGCACCTACGGGCCATCGACCTACCGCGCCGACCTCGTGCGCGTGATCTGCGGCGACGACGATCCCGACCACGGCATCTACCGCGAGGAGATGATCGACGCGCCCTTCGCCGGAGAATATGCGGGCCGGACGCAGGAGATGGCTGCGGGCTCCTACGTCGCCGTGCCGGCCTCGGACAGGCTCGGCACGCTTGCGAGCTTTACGGTGCAGGTCTGGGTCTTGCCGACAACGCCGGCCAGGGGCGAGCAAGGCCTGGTCGCTCACTGGGATGAGGAATCCGAGCGCGGCTTCGCCCTCTTCGTCGACGGCAACGGTGCGGCGGCGCTACGCGTCGGCGACGGCACGGGCACGTCCACCGTGGTTGCCTGCGACCGGCCGCTCGCCGCGCGCCGCTGGCATCTTGTGGCGGCGTCCTACGACGCCACAACGGGCGAGGTCGAACTCTGTCAGGACTTTTTAGGCTCGCCGTTCGAGGCTGACAGCTCGGCATCCGCACACGGCAAGGGTGTGTTCAGGCCCGCCACGGGCGCGCTGCTGATGGCGGCACTACCGGCCCGGCCCGGCACCTCCGGTCGGCCCGGCGCCCGGCATTATTTCAACGGCAAGCTCGACAGGCCACGTCTTGCCGGGCGCGTGCTGTCGCGCAACGAACGCGAGGCGCTGGCCTGGGACGCCACGCCACAGGAGCGCGAGCCGGCACTCGTCGCGACCTGGGACTTCTCGCGCGACATCGGCAGCCGCCTGGTGAGCGATGCGGGTTTCAACGGGCTCCACGGCATGACCGTCAACGTGCCCTCGCGCGGCGTGAAGGGTTTCAACTGGTCGGGCAACGAACAGAACTGGCAGCACGCGCCACAGGAATACGGCGCAATCCACTTTCACGAAGACGACCACTACGATGCCGGCTGGGAGACCGATTTCACCTACACCGTGCCCGATGATCTCAAGAGCGGCGTTTACGCGGTGCGTCTGCAGGCCGACGATGATGAGTCCTTTGGAACGTTCTTCGTACGCCCGCCGCGCGGCACCGCGACCTCGAAACTTGCCTTTCTCGCTTCGACCGTGACCTACATGGCCTATGCCAACTATCAATGGCATCTGCACGAGTATTTCGCGGAGGTCACCGACCTCTCATGGACGCCGATTGGCAAGAATGACGTCTTCCTCCAGGAACATCCCGAGACTGGCCTGTCGACCTACGACACCCACCTTGACGGCAGCGGCGTGCGCTACGCCTCCCGCCTGCGACCGGTCATCAACACGGCTCCAAAGACCTCGCTGGAAGGCTACAACCTGAACCTCGACACGCTTGTTCTCGGCTGGCTCGAGACCTGCGGCATCGATTACGACGTCATCACCGATGAGGACCTGCATCACGAGGGCTTGACGCTGCTCGAACGCTACAGTGCCGTGGTGACCGGTGCCCACCCGGAGTATTTCACCACACCAATGTGGGACGGATTGCGCAGCTACATCGCCCGCGGCGGCAGGCTGGCCTATCTGGGCGGCAACGGATTCATCTGGCGTTGTGCGATGTCCGAAAAGATGCCCGGCGTGATCGAGCTGCGCCGCGCCGAGGACGGCATCCGCTACCGCGACGAGGAGCCGGGCGAGTACTACCACGAGTTCAACGGTGAATACGGCGGTCTCTGGCGCCGGCTCGGCATGGCGCCGCAGGCGCTGGTCGGTGTCGGCACGGTCGCCGTCGGCTTCGATGCCTCCGGTGTCTACAAGCGGACGCCCGCGAGCTTCGAAAGCTGCGCCGCCTTCATCTTTGAAGGTATCGGCGAGGACGAGATCGTCGGCGATTTCGGCTTCCTGGGCGGCGGCGCGAGCGGGGGCGAAATCGATGCGGCCGATCCCCTGCTGGGCACGCCGCCCCACGCCCTGGTGGTGGCAAGTTCACAAGGGCATTCGGAAAACACCTGGCTGGTGCCCGACGAGACCGGATTCCACCACAGCGCCATGGACGGCGCGCAGAACCCCAGGGTGAAGGCCGACATGACATTCTTCGAGACGCCGGCCGGCGGCGCGGTGTTCTCGGTCGGCTCGATCGCCTGGAGCGCCAGCCTCCCCCATAACGCCTACGACAACAATGTCGCGCAAATATCGGAGAACGTGCTGCGCCGCTTCCTCGATCCCGAGCCCTTTACAATGCTGAAGTGATGGCACCATGAATGGCAATCACCATCAGGCGCGACCAACAGGATGTCCTCACTGCTTGATCTCCCGGCGAACAGGCTGGCCGGGGAGTGCATCCGCCACGATCTCGGAGTTCTCGACGACGATGGTGCCGCCGACGAGGACGTAGGGGATGCTGGTCGACTGCAGGGCTGGCTCCGCAAAGGTGGCGTTATCGATCACCGTCTCGGGATCGAAGATCGTCAGGTCGGCATCCGCGCCAACCTGTATCCGTCCCTTGTCAGCCATGGAAGAAACAGCGGTTTCCATCCGCTGGGCGGGCAGCAGCGTCATCTTGCGGATGGCGTCCATCAGGGTCAGCACGCCCATCTCGCGGACATAGACCCCGAGCACCCGGGCGTGGCGGCCCGCACTTCTGGGATGGCCGTGGCCGTCGGCCAGGCTTCCCCCGTCAGCGGCGATCATGACGTCGGGGTGCTGGAGCGCGGCGATGACGTTCTCCTCGTCCATGACGTGGGCAACGATGCTACCGTTCGGCTCCTCCGCGCGGTAGCGGTTGAAGGTCTCCTCGGTCAGCGGTTCGTTGGTGGCCGCCCACACAATGTTTTCGTAGTCACGTCCCAGGCGTTCGCGCCAGCCGGGGTCGAAGATGGCTGCGCCGATGAAACTCGATGACGCGGTGTAGGGATAGACCTCGGTACTGATGTCGAGCCCCATGGCGCGCGCGGCGTCGAACATTTCCAGCATGATCGGCACCTTGCCAAGGCCGGTGCTGGCGATGTGGCACATATGCACCGAGGCGCCGGTTGCGGCGATGGCGATCATCTCTTGCATGGCTTCGACGCTGCTGCCCGGCTCGGTCATGGAAGCGAAGCGCACATGGGCAAAACCGGTCACACCTTCCTCGGCGCCCGCCTGGTAGACCCGCCAGATCTCGTCCCGGGTGGCCCCGGGGGTATACTGGACGCCGAACCCTATGCCGATAGCGCCCTCGTCGAGGCCCTGCCGGATGACTTCGACAATCGCCTCGATCTGCTCGGCGTCGGCCACGTCGTGCGACCAATGGTCGGAATCGCCGAGCCCTTCGAGCGCATCGGGATCGGGTTCCAGCACCTCGACACGGGCACCTGGATGGCTGACGGCCGCGCCGAAGTTGATCAGCGATGTCCCTTCGTGCTCGGCGTACCACTCGCCGACCAGCATGACACCGCCCTCCATCTCAAGCGCTGTCGTGACGCCGTCGCGCGCCAGGAAGCCGTGCGTGATCGTGTCATGCGCGTGGGCGTGGAGGTCGATGAAGCCGGGCGCAACGACCAGCCCGGAGACGTCGAGAACCTGCTCGCCCTCCAGGGATTCTTCCGAGATCGCGGCAATACGGCCGTCAACGATGCCGATGTTGCGGACCGCATCGAGCCCCGACCCCGGGTCCATCACACGCCCGTTGGCCAGCACCAGATCGTAGCTCTCCTGCGCATGGCTGTTCGCCGCCGCGAACAGCCAGAGAGAGCAGACTATGGCCAGGGCGAGCAGGACCCAGCGACACTTCGTCGGCAGGTGGAACCGATTCGTGGCTGCATTCATCGCGGTGTCGCCTCAGCGTATGGCAGGGCCGAAAAATCCTGCGGCATCATTCAACGTCTCAACCGTGCGGTCCAGGGAACGCATCGCTTCCGGGTCAGATCGAGGATTTGGTAACGTCAACTCTCGGCGTGGTGTCGTCAACCCGACGCTAGTCGTCCAAACTATTGCGGCGCGGTAGTCGTGCCGTCACAAGGCGACGCCGGCGCGCAGACCCTCCAACACCGCTTCCTCGCAGGTACGCGGGGCCAGGCAGTCGCCGATCATTACGACCTCGCCCGGCCAGTCCTTGAGCGCGTCGGCAAGGTCGGTCACGCTTTGATGTCCCAGGGAGGTCACGATCGTGTCTATCTCTTCGAGGATAATCGGCTCGCCGTTCGTCACGTGTTGCAGGTAGCAGGTCGAGGCATCGGCGCCGTAGAGGCGCGCGAAGGGCACGACCTCGACGCCCAGCTTGTGGATGTCGCCGATCCAGCGGTCGCGCACGTATTTCTGCAGCATCTCGCCCGGCATGTAGCCATCGACCGCGAGCGTCACCTTGCAGCCGTCGCGCGCCAGTTTCTCGGCAACGCCCAGGCCGATCCAGTCGCAGCGCCAGTCCGCCACCACGACCCGGCCACCGACATTGGCCTCGCCGTTGATGACGGCCCATGCATCGACCAGATGGGCCTCGTCCCCGCCCTCGATCTCGGCCGGCCAGGGTCTTGCGCCGGTCGCGACGGCAACCGCATCGGCTTTCTCAGCCTCGACCATCGCGCGGTCGACCTTCGTCCCGAGCCGGATCTCGACACCATGAAGTTCCATCTCGTGGGCGAGATTGGTGACGATGCCGCCGAACTCGGCTCGCCCCGGCAGCTCCTGGGCAAGCAGGGCCTGGCCACCGAGACGGCCGCTCGCCTCGCACAGGACCACCCGGTGGCCGCGCTCGGCCGCGACCGCCGCAGCCTTCATGCCGGCCGGCCCTCCGCCCGCAACGAGGACGGTCCGCGGCGTCGCAGCCGGCGTCTTCACGGCAAACTCCTGCTCGCGCCCGGTCTCGGGCCGCTGGATGCAGGAAATGCCAATCCCCATCTGCATGTGGCCGATGCACGCCTGGTTGCAGGCAATGCAGGCGCGGATGTCGTCTGTGCGGCCATCACGGGCCTTGTTGGCCAGCTCGGGATCGGCGATCTGGGCACGGGTCATGCCGATCATGTCGGCCTGGCCGGCCTTGAGGATTTCCTCGGCCTGCTGGGGCTGATTGATGCGCCCGGCGACGAAGACCGGGACAGGAACGCGCTGCTTCACGGCATGCGCGAGCGGCGCGAGATAGGCGTGCTCAACAGCCATGGGCGGCACGATGTGGATCGAGCCGTCGAGCTGCATCATGCCACCGGCGATCACGTTGAGGTAGTCGAGCCCGCCCTCGTTGCCGAGCGCGGCACAGGCTTCGAGGATTTCCGCAGGATCGGTGCCACCGGCCTGCAGCTCGTCGCCCGATATGCGCATGCCGACGACGATCTCGGTCCCGACCCGAGTGCGCACCATGTCGATGACCTCGCGCAGGAAGCGGAGCCGGTTGTCGAGGCTGCCGCCGTATTCATCCTTGCGCCGGTTCAGCCGGGGATTGAGGAACTGTGCCGGAAGGCAGTTCTGGCTGGCCAGGATCTCCACACCGTCGAGGCCCGCATGTTTCATGCGCAGCGCCGTGTCGCCATAGGCGCAGATGACCTCATCGAAGTCGAAGCGCGTCATCGCCCGTGAGATGACATGGAAA
Source organism: Rhodospirillaceae bacterium (assembly GCA_018700655.1). Lineage (GTDB taxonomy): Bacteria > Pseudomonadota > Alphaproteobacteria > SP197 > SP197 > SP197. The sequence goes on from JABIUG010000029.1 coordinate 9,459, forward strand.
CGGTCGGAGCGCATCTGGGAAGGCGCGTCGGGAACGCCCAGGGTTCCGTCTGCCGTGCCTCGGTGAATGGCGCCGGCATGCGCAAGCTGACCGAAGATCGCGCAGTCGTGACGCTGCACGGCCTCAGCCACGCGCCGGTAGGCCGGTATGCATGCGTCCGTGGCGGCATTGATGGAATGGGTGCCGTTCGCGGAATGAATACTCGCCGCCTCGGTGACGATCAGGCCGGCGCCGCCCTTTGCCCGTGCCTCGTGGTAGGCGACGAAGCGGTCATCGGGCAACCGGTCGGCTCCGAACAACATGGTCTGGTGGCCGGTCGAGAAGATCCGGTTGCGGAAGGTCCGTGGCCCCACCGTGATGGGACTGAAGAGATGCTCAAAGGCCATGGGTAACTCCCTGGGGGTGCACTGGCGGGCAGAGTGCCCCCGCATGGCTCAACTGGATAACCACACTGCCGTTGGAAGGGACTGCAGGACACATCGCAGCAATTACTCAGCCGCGATCTGCGCCTGGTCATCGGATCCGACAACTTGATCCACGATCCAGTTGGCGAAACCGTTCACAGCATTTTCGCTGGTGCCCAGGCGTGCATCTCTGGCGAATGGCGACCGGAGGCCGGCGTACTGGCGCTCCGAGATGACTTTGTCCTCACCGACCACCATGGCGTTGCGGCGGTAGTAGTTTTCAGCGAGTTCATCGAAGTCGTCGCGCTCGAAACAGGATTTGGGAAACAGCGAAGTCACGGTAAGGCGGGATCGGCCCGCAGAGATCGGCTCGCTCTGGAAAACCAGGGCACCATCATTGCCCATGGTCATCATGGACCCGGGAGGCAGGGTCGTGAAGTAGGTTCCGCCCTTCTTGTCATCGTCGATCTGCGCCATGGCCGGAAAGCCCTTGTAGTCATCAGCCGGCAGAAGCAATTGGCTGCCCTCGTGGACGGCAAAGGCAAGCAGTTCCCTTCCGTGTGGCTCGACCCGTCGATATTCCGTTGTCTTCCAGCGCGACAGCGAGTCCTTGTGAACAAAGGGAATGTGGTAGCCATCGATGTAGTTCTCAGCGAAACATTTCCAGTTCGCCTCCATCTCGAAAACGTCCTTGCGGGCAACTCTCATGTCTTCAAGTCTGTGCGATGCTAGGGTCTCCACGAAGGCACCCAGATGCTGCTCAAGCGTTTGGGTGCCTTCCCTGAAGCGCACGAAGATGAAACCGCCCCAACAACCGCTTGCGATCTCGGCCAGACCAAATTCTTCCCTGTTCGAGGCATCAATCAGGTCCCTGCGATCGTCATCGGTGTATTGCGGCGCGCCGATCAGATGGCCGTCGAGGCCAAAGCTCCAGAAATGATAGGGACACTGGAACACCTTGCAATTGCCCTCGCCCTGGGCCACCAGAGCGCCGCGATGGGGACAGGTGTTGGCGAAAACGCGCACCTTGTTGTCCTTGCCGCGCACCACCAGAAGATTGGCGCCCTTGAAGGTCATGCAGTGGAAGTCGCCGATTTCGGGAACGATTTCCTCGCGATCAAGCAGGTTCCATGAAGGCAGGAAGATCTTCTCCACCTCTGCCTCGTGGAACCGCTCCGACGTGTAGCACCACAAAGGCAAGGCGCGTTTCTGGCGCCCGCCACCGCGTACCGCGGCGTAGTGGCGCGGGGAGAACATGTCGTCGGGCTCCGCGACACCCAGATTGGCATGATCTCCGTAGCTCACGTACTTCGTCATGGCGTGTCCCTTCGTTGTGCGCTGATCATTGGCAGTGTCACCAGTTGCGTCAATGTCCCATTGGGGAGGGAGGCAGAGTGGCGTGAACGAGCGTGCGAAAGCAGGCCACTCCAGCCAGCGGAGCCTGGTCTTGGTATTGGGCAAAAACCGCTCTTGATCCGGAGATTCCACTGCCCGACAGCGGCGACCGCAAAGTGCCGTCACAGCGTTAGGCTCGTTCCAGACTCCTCAGTTGCCTGGTTCGAAACGCATGGCTGACCCTTTACTTCGGTGCGGCGATATTCAGGTAATCCATGCCGTTGAACAGCATCCTGAACCCGCGATAGAGCAGCGATGGATTCCCGCTGTAGAAGGGAAAGTCCTGGATTTCCATGTCATCAAACAACGTGGCGGTATCGTCCGTGTTCAGAATTCGGTCTGTGTTCAGGATGCGTTTGGCAATTTTTGAACCGAGGTAGAACGCCATCGCAAAGCTTGAAGCCGCAGAGAAGTGCATCCCCTCGTGCATCCCGATGTGTGGCAATTGGTCGGACGTCAGCGCCATGTTTCCATGCCAGCAATACTCAGGCTTGATGTCGCCCAGTTCGGGGAAGAGTTTTCTGTAAGATTTCAGAATTCTCTTTGATTGTTTGTAGTCATCATCGGTGCGGAAATAGTCAGAGGCCAGGATCAGTCGACTGTCCCTGTCACACGGTCTGAAGCAAAAGAACATCTGCTTTGTATCGGCGGCACCGCGCAAGGTCGGCATCATCTCCAGCAACACATCCCGTGGTATCGGTTCGGTTGCGACCACATGCGCCAGAAACGGAAAAATGCGTTTCTGCAGATGCCCGGTTTCTTTGCCGGAGTACCCCTGTGTCGTCCAGACAACATGATCTGCTGTGATGTCGCCTTTGTCGGTTATCGCCGTAAATGTTCCATTTGGCAGGCGCTCCACGGACTCGAGCTGCACTGAAGAACAGATGGTCACGCCCAGCTCGGCAATGCGTTGGACCATGCCGGCGGCCAATTGCCCGGGATTCAGATCATAGTTTTCCTGGAGTACTTTCGCACCGTGGTAGAGCTTGCTCGCCCGGCCGCCGATCTCCTTATGCAGTTCCTGTTTGGGAAGCATATAGGCGCCTACTGGCCCCAGTTTTTTCTCCAGTAGCTTCAGGTTCTCCGCCATGGTTTCGTAGACCGATTTCGAGGTCGCCAGGACCAGCTCTCCTCGTTGTCGCAGTCCGCACTGGATGTTCTCGCGCTTGATCAGATCAAGAATGTAATCGCGCGAACGCCATCCTTCTTCAATGAGATCGCTGCGTTTGACACCATGAAGAAGACCGTCCAGATCGCCGGTCGATGTGCCTGCCACGCGATCGGTCACAAGTCCGATGTTCCTCGAACATGCGCCGTATCCCGGCCAGTTCTTTTCAATCAGCGTTACATCAACGCCGGAGCGTCGCAGTTCCAAAGCGGCGCTCAGACCGGCAAAACCGCCTCCAATGACCACGACACTGGTTTGGCTGGGCAGTGCGGTCTCCGGCAAGTCCACCGGCAAGGCATCCTCCCACCAAACCGGTTTCCCCAGGGTCTCGTTCATCGGCTTCTGATCTCCCTTGTCTCGGCGGTGACACTTGCCGGACCCGCTCTAACTGTCAGCGACGAGCTCTGCTGCATGGTCGTGCACGAAGTCGGCGATCGAGCGTGGCGGTTTGCCCGTGACACGCTCCACTGTGTCAGTGCGCACCGAATAGTCGCCCGCGCGGGTGCGCACAAAGAGTTCGGCGACCATGTCGACGGCCCAATCGGCGTAGCCACGCGAAGCTGTACTCGCCCGGTATGCCTCGTCACTAATGGCATCATAGGTGAAGGGATGGCCGGTGCCGGCGGTGAGCTGTTCGGCTATCTCGTCCCAGGTCAAAGTCTCAGGCCCGCTCAGCAGGTAGGTCTGGCCGTCGTGGCCCGGCTCGGTCAGCGCGGCCAGTGCCACGGCGGCGATATCGCGGACGTCGATCGGCGTCGCTCGGCTGTCGCCGGCAGGCAGCGCAATGGTTCCCCCAGGGGCGTAGTACAGCAGAATTTGCATGAACCAGCCGGGCCTGAGCAACGTGTAGCCAAGTCCGGATTCGGCGAGTTGGAGGTCGGCGATGCCGTGCCAGCGCGGTAGCATCTGGTCCGTGTTCGCATCTGCCGTCAGTGCCGAAAGACGCACGACATGGCGCACGCCGGCGCTCTTGCACGCTGCGATCAGGTTACCCTGCAGGGCCGCCTGCTGTTCACCGTCGAACGACGCCATGAAGACGGCGTCGACACCTTCGACAGCAGCGTCGAGCGAAGCCGGATCGGCGAAATCGCCGATCACGATCTCGGCGAAATCTGGCAGTGACTCTGCCTTGACGGCGTCACGCGCCAGAGCCCGCACGGGGACACCCGCCGTCAGCGCCTGCTTGAGCACTTCACCGCCAACCTGACCTGTGGCGCCTGTGACCAGAATCATGCCTGCCTCCCAAATAACCGGAATCCCCTGGGTGGGAGTCCACCATGGAGCCGGGCGTATTTCGCGCACTTGGTATCGGCGCACGCCCTTGTTGGGCACTGATCATTGGCAGTATCCCAGAACGCGTCAATGTCCCATTGGGGACGGTCAGACCGGCTTAGAGCAGATCGGATTCACGCGGGAAGACCCAGGTAGGGCTCCGACGACGGGTTCGTGAAGTCTCGAATCGTCGACTCCGGATAGACCATCCCGGGGTTCTGGTCATAACCAAAGAGCCCGATCAGTCTGGGGCGCGCCGTGCGACCGACCGGAGTCACCCGGTGGAGTGACCGATGCCCTCTGAAGACCGTGAGGGTTCCGGGTGCCATCTCTGGCCGCGTCACACGTTCGGACTCGCCCGCGAACACGCGGCTGATCACGGCGTAGTTTTCATCTTCGTTGGAACGGATGAAGGGCGTGTATTCGAAATGACCCCCTTCGTCTGGCTGCTGGATCAGTAGCGAAATCGCGCAGCCGTCATTGGTATCGAAATGCCAGCCGAACTGACCATCCTCGTCCTCAACACCGATGTTGAAGGAGAGGTGCGGGCAGGCTGTGTTGTAGAGGGTTTTGGCTCCGATCACCTGGCGAAGAAATTCGGTCAGCTGATCCCAGCGGTAGAAGGATTCAAGAGAACTGTTCGTCGGAAACTCGCCCGAGAGTACGAGGCCGCTCCGGTTTCGGAACACCTGTGATCGCGGGTGGTCGGGCTCGAACCCGGCGTTGCACATCCATCCATAGGGTGTGCGCATGTTATCCATGTGGCAGGCCGTGGGGGCGAGCACTTGCGCTTCGGCCTGGAGCGCTTCCAGCGCATCGGGCCGGACAAATCCCGGCAGCGTGCAGATGGACTGGGTTTCCACATCGCGGCGGCACGCTGTGATCAGTGCCTGGCACGCGGCTCCGTCCGTCTGATCGATGGGATAGCGATCCAGGTCGACAAGCTGTGTTGGGTCCATCGTAACGACCTCCTCGGGCGCCTGAGAACAGCGGAATGATACAAACACAGGCCATTATCATTGTCACTGATGTTAACAGGTCGCCCGAACCGATCCTTGAAGAGCAGGGTGAGGCAGGCCGGACCTGGTTTGCTCACACGCCTGCTGATGCCCGCGTCCCTGGGGTGGATCGCTAGCCGGCACCCCACATGGACAGCATTGCGTCGAATTTTTCGCCGGCCCCACCAATCGTCGTGCCCCCGGCAAGCGCGCCCTGGCGCGCCCGCAGTTTTTCCCGTGTCCTGGCCTCGCCTGCCAGAAGTATCGAGAGGAGATCGAACGAGCCGCGATCCCACTCCTCGTTCATCAGCATCCTGGCGCGTTCGAGGCCGGCAGTACGTCGGTCCAAGAGGTCGAGATCGTTTTGCAATGCTTCCGCGGGGTCCTGCCCGGCCACGACACGATAGGATAAGCGAAGTTCCTCATTGTTCTGGCCTCCGGGCACCGCGCCCACAACAAGAATCCGTTGCGCCAACCGATACGCCGCTCCCATCTGCAGGATGGAATAGCCGATACTTTCCTGTGCAATCGCATGTTCGCGATGTCCTCGGAAAACAAAGCCGTGCACGAAGAACTGGTCGATGGCGATGAAGCTGTTGTTGAGCACCGCGTTGAGTGTCGCGGAGACATCGCCGAGGTTTTCTCCAGCCACCTCGCTCTCACCGGCCAGGAACTGCGGGTCGGCATAGGGAAGGTGCTTGAGAAACTCCTCAAATGTGGCTTTCTCGGCTTCGGATTTCTGCTCCTCCGGATCCGGCGGATCGAAGTTCTCAATGCCCTGCGCACGTTTGCCCAGGTCTTCATGGAGCTCCCGGTTTTCGGCAATCAGGCGCGCGAGTGTCGCCAACGTCGGTTTTCCCGAATCCTGCAGTGCGTTCTGGGCTCGCAGCAGGCACTCCAGTTTCCGGCCTGCGAGGTCGCCATCCGAAAGCCAGATGGCGCGCGCTTCGTGCTGCAGATCGAGATCACCGCGTTCTGGCACGTTCGCAGCCCCATCGGGATCAAGAGGGATACCGAGGCGCTGCATCTCACGCAGAAGGATCATCAGCCTTCTGGTCTCGGCAAGGTTGTCGGCATAGGCGAGTTGCGCCCGCTCCCTGGAATCATGGAAGCGCAGACAGAGCGCCTGCACGAACCCCTTGTCGATCAGTGTGAGGTTGTCGCGCAGCACGAGATTGAGGTCCGTGGCGATACCGCCTCGATGCAAAATCCGCTCTCCCTGTGGCCGGCATGGGCAAGGTAGTTGCGTGGCGGGGCATTGTCCATCGGGAGCGTGACCATACGGCCACCGTCGCCCCTGTTGTCAGATCGCTCGTGTCTCGCGCGTAAGCCGGGACAGCGCACCGGAATCCTGAATTTCCCGATCATGCGCGGCGCAAAGTTCCAGCTCGGTCGCGCCCCCCGCCAAAGCCTTGAGGTGTTCCCAGTGAAGCTCGATGTAACCTGCACTCGGCAAGGCAAAACCAAGCTCTTTCTCAATCTCTTTGTGGAGTTCGGGAAGACGATAAAACGGCACCGACGGATAGGTATGGTGGACCGTGTGATAGGTCATGTTCCAGTTTACCCAGCGCATGAACCAGTTTGCCTTCATGGTGCGGGTGTTCAGCAAGGTATGGGGCTCATGTGTCAGACACGCATGCTCGCCAAGACCCTGCACCCAATAGACCCAATGGGTCAGGACCAAGGGTCCCAGCCAGTAATAGACCGGCCACCACGATTGTATCGCAACCGCCGCCACGGCGATGATGAGATAGCCAAGGAGATGGGCCAGACACAATCGCTCGACCGTTCGCTTCTGCGCGGGTCTCAGATAGGGCGGATCGAGACGGCCGGCGGCGTGCAGGAACAACACCTGCACCCGACCAATCAGGCTCGGCACACCACTCAACACCCAGAGATATTTCCCCACCGAATCAAGAACCGGTCTGGCAGTCAGCTCGGTGTCGAGGTTCCAGTCCTGAGTGTGGCGATGGTGCGCGAAGTGAGACCACCGATGAAAGTCGTTGGGCATCAGGATCAAAAATCCGCAGACCCGCGCGACCGCGACGTTCATCCAGCGTTCTGTATACGCGGAATAGTGATCACACTCGTGCTCGGGGGCATACAAGAACGAGAGAAGGACACCTTGCAGGAAGAAAAACGGAACGCACCACCAGGAGCCTTGCGTCAGGAACAGCGCGTAAGTGCAGATCCCGATGGCGCCAAAGTGGCTCGCCAGGTGAAGCAATCCTGGACCGTTGCGTCGTTTGGAGAGTTCCTTCACACGTTCTTTGCTAAGGACGTTCCCGCTGCCGATAAAATCATCCATCATCAGCCACCATATCTGCCCGGACTCAGGCTCTGAAACATCATCCGCTGCGGTCATTTCCGTAGCAAGGATTACTTCCCGGACAGTCAATACCGCCTCGGTCTGCGCGGATTTCTGCGACGCTAATCTCCATCCCGCAGCTTCAATCAATCCGTCACGTTCCTGGTCGGTCCAGTGGCCTTTACCCCCTCGGTCACTGGCATGCACGTCGGCCGGCAGTCGGTCGATGTCGGTGAAGTTGTCGACGGATACTTCGACCTCGGGCAGCGCTCCGGTCGCAATCTTACGGGTACGCGATGTTACCCCATGCGCATGTCCGCATTTGGCGGCATCGGCACCCTAACGCTCTGCAATCGTGTACACGCTGGCTCGTGACACGCCGTCAACAACGAGGGTGAGGTACCCGACTTCCTGATCCAGTGGTCATCATTACCGCGGGGCGGACGACGCCGGACGAGTTGTTGGAGTATCGAAAGCGATTGCGCATCACCTGCAGCCTATGGATTGCGTCGCCGCCACTCAATCCAGTTTACTCAGACGCCGCCGCCCCGACGCAGGCATCAAAGCGCTCGGCGGCAATTTCGACGCAGACATCGATATCCGGGGCCAGCAGGTAGCGCTGCTCCACCAGTGTCTGCGCCGCCCGACGAACCTGATCGAGATAGTCAATGCGGCTTGCGTAGCGTTTCACCAGTGAGGGCCGCGGGTCGTTCATCGCTACGCGATCCTCCTCGGTCGGCGCGAAGGGCACCGTCGAGCCGATGTATTCGAGCATCTCGCCAGGCCCGCCGGTGTCTGGATGGCGTGGGTTGAAGCCGGTGTGTGTGGCGACCGGCACGGAGATGTCGGGCATGCGAATGCCGGCCGTCTCGTTGCCGTCCGCGTCGACCGACGAAACCCAGTCGGGATAGGGTGTTGGGCCGACCTCCGCCGGTGGCGAGGCAATGCCGCGGTCGGCATGTTCGCCCAGATCAAGCGGATACATCGCCGTCAGCACATTGGCGTCGGGCAGAGCCAGTCCGGGAA
>JABIUG010000030.1 GCA_018700655.1 Rhodospirillaceae bacterium
CGCGAGCGCATGTTCGTTTCGCGCGACGAAACGCCTGCATTTTATGAATTGTTGAAGGCACGCGGTTTCGAGGAAGCCCTGTTGCTCTCGACCTGTGATCGTGTCGAGGTTCACGCCCTCCATTCGGAACCGGCAAGCGCGATCGGTGTGCTGCGTGACCTGCTTGGTGGCCGCGTTGGATTGAACGGGGTCGACGAGCGCCTCTACGGCCTGAGCGACCGTGCAGCCATGCGCCAGCTCTTTGCGATCGCTTCATCGCTCGATAGCCTGGTTGTCGGTGAACCCCAGGTTCTTGGCCAGCTCAAGGAAAGCCATCGCCGCGCTGCAGCCTCGGGCATGATGGGGCGCGGCTTGGAGAGGCGCCTGCAGAGTGCTTATACCGCAGCCAAACGGGTGCGCAGCGAAACCAGAATTGGTGAACGGCCGGTTTCGATTGCTTCGGCTGCTGTCGAGGTCGCACGCGAAATCCACGGCGACCTCGGGCGGGTCCGTGGCCTGCTTGTGGGTGCCGGGGAAGCCGGAGAACTGATCGCCGCGCGCTTGCTGAACCATGGCCTGCAAGACCTTGCCATTCTCCACAACCGACCACGCCTGGCGCAATCGGTTGCAGAACGGCTTGAGGCTTCGCTGGTAGGGCCCGATGACCGCGATCAGGCCCTTGCAGCCGCCGATATCCTGATTTTGTCGGTTGGCGCGGGCCGCCATGCAGTGGTTCACGATGAGATGAAGGCTGCCCTGAAGGTGCGCCGCCGCCGGCCGGTGTTTCTGGTCGATGCAGGTGTGCCGCCCGATGCTGATCCTGCGATTGACCGGCTGGGTGACGTCTTTGTCTACAATCTCGACGACCTTGAGCGCATTGCGCTCAGCGGCAGGGCAGGGCGTGAGGATGAGGCTGGTGCCGCCTGGGCCATCGTTGAAGAAATGCTGGCGGTATTCTCTGGCGCCGATGCGCAGCGTGATGCAACCCCGGCAGTGACCGCCCTGCGGGCAAGCTTCGAGGCGGTTCGACAGGAAGTTCTTGCCGGCAAGGGTGGCGATGATGCTTCGGAAGCGACACGCCGCCTGGTGAACCGTCTGTTGCATGACCCAAGCGAGACACTGCGATTGCTCGCCGAACACGACCCCAACGGCGTTGCCGGAGCCGAGGACCTTTTGCAGCGCCTGTTCCGCCTGAGGGCAGGGGAAAACCATGAGCCTTGAAGAAAGCCTGAGCAGGGTCGTACTGCGCCACGAGGAATTGGCGTCGCGTTTGGCGACAGAGGCCGGTGGTGGTGACGAATTCGTTGCGATGTCGCGTGAATACTCCGAACTCTCGCCCATCGTCGAGGCGATCGGCGAACTGAATGCCGCGCAGCGCGAAGCGGTCGAACTTGGGGAAATGGCGTCAGGCGAGGACGATCCCGAGATGCGCCAGATGGCTCAGGCCGAACGTGACGAACTGATGGCGCGGCTTCCCGAGCTGGAGCACAAGGTCAAGTTGCTGTTGATCCCCAAGGACGACGCTGACCGACGCAACGCCATTCTGGAGATCCGCGCAGGGACCGGCGGCGATGAAGCGGCACTCTTTGCCGGCGATCTCTTGCGTATGTACCAGCGTTATGCCGAGGGAAAGGGCTGGCGCGTTGAGCTTTTGAGTCTGAGCGAGAACGACATCGGCGGCGTCAAGGAAGCCCAGGCCGTGATCAGTGGGCGTGATGTCTTTTCCCGGCTGAAGTTCGAATCGGGTGTGCACCGCGTCCAGCGCGTTCCGGTCACGGAATCGGGCGGGCGCATCCATACCTCTGCGGCAACCGTGGCGGTTCTGCCCGAAGCCGAGGAGGTCGACATCAAGATCGACGCCAAGGATCTGCGGATCGACACCTTCCGTGCCTCGGGCGCCGGTGGTCAGCACGTCAACAAGACCGACAGTGCGGTGAGGATCACCCATCTGCCGTCGGGCATCGTCGTCTCGCAGCAGGACGAAAAGTCGCAGCACAAGAACCGGGCCAGGGCGATGAAGATCCTGATGGCCAGGCTCTATGACGAGGAACGGCGCGTGCTCGACGAAGAGCGCGCCGAAAGCCGGAAGTCCCAGGTCGGCAGCGGCGACCGCTCCGAGCGGGTCAGGACCTACAACTTTCCCCAGGGCCGCATGACCGACCACCGGATTAATCTCACGCTCTACAAACTCGAGGACATCATCACCGGCGATGCGCTTGATGAGGTGATTGGGCCGTTGATTTCCGAGGACCAGGCGTCGCGCCTGGCGGAACTCGATTGACCGGACCGACGCTCGGCGAAGCACTAAAGACGACAGAGGAACACCTCACGCGAGCCGCGATCACCGAGGCGCGTATGGAGGCCCAGCTTCTGGTGGCGCATGTCATCGAGCGTGACCGGGCCTTTCTCCGCGGTTTTCCCGAACAGCGGCTGCGTGCCGAGCAGGCCGAGCTATTGCGTGGTCTGGTGGAGCTTCGTGCAGAACGCCGGCCGATGGCCCAGGTTCTGGGCTCGCGGGAGTTCTGGAGCCTGGATTTTCAGGTCACGGCCGATACGCTGGCTCCACGGCCCGACAGCGAGACGCTGATTTCCTGCTGCATCGACCTGCGCGAGGAGCCGGACCCGCCGGCGCGCATCCTGGATCTCGGCACCGGCACCGGTTGTTTGCTGGTCACCTTGCTCACGATCTGGTCCGATGCTGTGGGTGTCGGTGTCGACCGCTCGCGCGCTGCGCTGGATGTTGCGCGCGCAAACGCTCGGGAATGCGGGGCCGATCAACGCGCGTCGTTCTGCGAGGGTGACTGGCTGGCCGGGGTCGAGGGCCGCTTCGATCTGATCGTCTCGAACCCTCCCTACATTCCCTCTCCCGAGATAGAAACGCTGGAGCCTGAGGTTGCAGTGCATGAGCCGCGTCTGGCGCTGGACGGCGGTGATGACGGTCTGGCCTGTTATCGCGCCCTTGTGCCCGGTCTGGCGGAACACCTCGATCACGACGGTTATGCGGTTCTGGAGCATGGTCTGGGGCAGGGCCCTAATCTCGAAGATTTGGCTATTGAGTGGGGTTTGGCGGTTGCTGGTCACCGCAACGACCTGTCGGGACACCGCAGGTGTCTGGTTCTGAAAATGCCAGCTGGCGTGGACAACAGCAAAAAACCTCTTGGAAAGCAGTGAAACGTTGACTACGGTCGCTTCCGCGCACTTCGGCAACGGGGTTTTTTCCCGAAGCGATCAAGTAAGGAACAAGATCGCTTGCGCCGGACCAGATGGCCTCGACATTCGGTTTCCTGACATCGGACATTCTTAGTCCGCTCTGACCGTGTGTTGTTGTGGTGGCAATAGACTTAAACAAGCAACGTGCGAGAGTATTGATCTCATGAGACCTGGTGGTTCGGGAAAACGATCCCGTAACAATCGCGGCAATAATATGCGCCGCGGTGGTGGTGGTGGTGGCAATAGTGGTGGTGGACGTAATCAGTCGTTCGACAGCACGGGCCCCGACGTCAAAGTTCGTGGCACAGCGCAGCAGGTTGCTGACAAGTACCTGGCACTTGCGCGGGATGCCTCCTCGTCGAGCGATCTCGTTGCGGCGGAGAACTATCTCCAGCATGCCGAACACTACCAGCGGATCGTGAATGTGCATGCCGAGCGCGCCGCCGAACGGGCCGCCGAGCAACAGCGCGAACGTGAAGAACGTGGCGATGACCGCACCGATGATCGCGATAACCGCAACAACAACCGCGATGATCGCGATAACCGCAACAACAATCGCGATGATCGCGATAACCGGAACGCACGCGGTGATGACCGCTACAAGCACTACGATTCCGAGGTAGATACCGCGGCCGCAGAAGAGCAGGGCGAAGCCCAGGTCGAAAGCCGGCGTCCCGCCCCGGTTGCCCAGGCAGAAGCAATCGAAGTTTCCGCCGGGGTTGAAACCACAGTGGTCGAAGTCACGGTGATTGATGCCTCGGCCGATGCGGTTGTTGAAGAGGAAAAGCCAAAGCCGGTCCGGCGCACACGCAAG
>JABIUG010000257.1 GCA_018700655.1 Rhodospirillaceae bacterium
CACGGCTTCGTCACCGAGATCGAGATGGACCGGGCACCCAAGGGGCTTTCCGAAGACACGGTGCGCTTCATTTCGGCCAAGAAGAATGAGCCCGAATGGCTGCTGGAATGGCGTCTGAAGGCCTTCCGGCACTGGCTGACCATGACCGAGCCGAACTGGGCCAAGGTCGGTTATCCGCCGATCGATTATCAGGACAGCTACTACTACGCCGCACCAAAATCAGACGCCGACCGTCCCAAGAGCCTGGATGAGGTCGACCCGGCCCTGCTCGAGACCTACGCCAAGCTGGGCATTCCGCTGAAGGAACAGGAAGTGCTGGCGGGCGTGAAGAACGTCGCGATCGACGCAGTCTTCGACAGCGTTTCGGTCGCCACGACCTTCAAGGATCGCCTTGAAAAGGACGGCATCATCTTCTGCGCGATTTCCGAGGCGATTCAGAAGCACCCCGATCTGATCAAGAAGTATCTGGGTTCGGTCGTGCCTTACTCCGACAACTTCTATGCCACGCTGAATTCGGCTGTCTTCACCGACGGGTCGTTCTGTTACATCCCCAAGGGCGTGCGCTGCCCGATGGAACTCTCGACCTATTTCCGGATCAATGCTGCGGAAACCGGCCAGTTCGAGCGCACCCTGATCGTTGCCGAGGAGGGCAGCTATGTCAGTTACCTCGAAGGTTGCACCGCACCCCAGCGCGATGAAAACCAGCTGCATGCCGCCGTGGTCGAGTTAATCGCGCTGGACGACGCCGAAATCAAGTATTCGACCGTGCAGAACTGGTATCCAGGCGATGCCGACGGCAAGGGCGGGATTTACAACTTCGTGACCAAACGCGGCATCTGCGAGACGCGTGCCAAGATTTCCTGGACCCAGGTCGAGACCGGTTCGGCGATCACCTGGAAGTATCCAAGCTGCATCCTCAAGGGTGATGACAGCGTCGGCGAGTTCTATTCCGTGGCGATCACCAACAACCGCCAGCAGGCCGATACCGGCACCAAGATGCTCCATATCGGCAAGAACACGCGAAGCCGTGTGATCGCCAAGGGTATTTCCGCCGGCAAGTCGCAGAGCACCTATCGCGGCCAGGTTCGCATGAACGCCATGGCCAATGGCGGACGCAACTACACCCAGTGCGACAGCCTGCTGATCGGTGATGAATGCGGCGCCCACACGGTGCCCTATATCGAATCGAAGAACCGCAGCGCACGGATCGAACACGAGGCAACAACCTCGAAAGTCTCCGATGACCAGCTTTTCTATTGCCGCCAGCGCGGCATTCCCGAAGAGGAAGCGGTGACCCTGATCGTCAACGGTTTCTGTCGCGAAGTGCTGCAGGAACTGCCCATGGAGTTTGCCGTCGAAGCCCAGAAGCTCGTCGGCATCAGCCTCGAAGGCAGCGTCGGCTGAACCGACGCGCCCATCCTACAAGGACACAACGATGACCATTCTTTCGATCAAAGACCTGCACGCCACCGTCGACGGCAAGGAGATCCTGAAAGGGATCGACCTGGAAATGGGACCCGGCGAGATCCATGCGATCATGGGCCCGAACGGTTCCGGAAAATCGACGCTTTCTTATGTGCTGGCCGGGCGCGAAGGGTACGAAGTGACCAAGGGCGAAGTGCTCTATCAGGGCAAGGACCTGATCGAGCTCAGCCCCGAGGAACGCGCCCAGGCCGGTGTCTTCCTTGCTTTCCAGTATCCCGTCGAAATCCCTGGCGTGCCGACGGTGACCTTCCTGAAACAGGCGATGAACTCGGTGCGCAAGGCGCGCGGCGAGAAGGAACTCGATGCCTTCGAATTCAAGAAGATCATGGATGCCCGCCTGAAGGAGCTTTCGATCGTCAACGACATGGTGCGCCGTGCGCTCAACGCCGGTTTCTCGGGCGGCGAGAAAAAACGCATGGAAGTCTTGCAGATGGCGATGCTCGAACCATCGCTTGCGATCCTCGACGAGACCGATTCCGGGCTTGATATCGATGCGCTGAAGACGGTCGCCGACGGCGTCAACGCGCTGCGCTCGCCGGACCGCTCGATGCTGGTGATCACCCATTACCAGCGCCTGCTCGATTACATCGTGCCCGACCATGTCCATGTTCTGGCCGGCGGACGGATTATCCGCAGCGGTGACAAGTCGCTCGCCCTGGAGCTGGAAGAAAAGGGTTATGCCGACATCGTTGCAGCGGCGGCCTGAGACAGACCATGACAGAACTCGCACTTCTTCCCGAACAGGGTACATCCGGCGCCCTTCCCGGCGCCGGGGCCGACTGGCTCGATGGCCTGCGTGACAGTGGCGCCCGCCGCTTTTCCGGGCTTGGGCTGCCGACACGGCGCGTCGAAGACTGGAAATACACGGACCTTCGGAGCCTCAAGGCCGAAACGCTTGTGCCGGCACAGGCCGGGACCGGCGACGTCATGGTGCCCGAACTTGATCTGGGCGGACCGGTGCATCGCGCCGTCTTCGTGAATGGCCGTTTCAGCGCCGCGCATTCCGACCTTTCCGGCCTGCCCGAAGGCGTCACGGCCCTCCCGCTGGGCGAAGCGATGGCCAAGTCGCCACAACTGCTGGAAAGTTATCTCGGTCGTGTCGCTTCACTGGATCGCAAACATTTCGTCGCGCTCAACACCGCCTGGATGCATGACGGTTTTGTCCTTTCGATCGCCGAAAGCACGGCGGTCGAGAACACGATCGAGCTGGTTTTCGTCGGACACCCCGGCGATCACCGCGCTGCCTGGCATCCGCGCAACCTGATCGTGCTTAATCCCGGCGCTGCAGCGACCGTGGTCGAGCGCCACATCGGACAGGGTGGATATCTCGCAAACACGGTGACCGAAGTGATCCTGGGAGCCGATTCCCATCTCAACCACTACAAGCTACAGGACGAGTCCGCGCAGGCCTTCCATGTCGCGACGACCGAGGTACGGGTTTCGGGTGGCGCGACGTATGAAAACTTCAGCCTTTCGGGCGGCTCTTCGGTCGCACGCAACCAGATCGCGGTCGAACTCCAGGCCGCCGGTGCTGTCTGCAAACTGAACGGCGCTTATCTGGGCCGGGATAGTCAGCAACTCGACACCACCACGCTGATCGACCATGCCGCGCCTGACTGCACCAGCACGGAAATCTACAAGGGCGTTCTCGACGACCGCTCCAAGGGTGTCTTCCAGGGCAAGATCGTGGTGCGCAAGGATGCCCAGCGTACCCTGGGGCACCAGAGCAACAAGGCACTGCTGCTTTCGGACAGGGCAGAGATCGACGCCAAACCCGAACTCGAGATCTATGCCGACGATGTGCAGTGCGGCCATGGCGCAACGGCCGGCGAGCTCGACGACAACGCGCTCTTTTACCTTCGCGCCCGCGGCATTCCGCTTGAAGATGCCCGTGGCCTGCTGATCGACGCCTTTGTCGAAGGCGCGATTGAGGAAATCAGCCATCAGAAGGTTCGCGACACCTTCCGCGCGGTCGCCGCAGGCTGGCGTTACGGAGGCGCATCATGAACGCTGCCGCCGCAAATTCGGCCCCGACCAATCTGGCGCTCGATGTCGAGGCAGTGCGTCGGGATTTTCCGATCCTGAGCCGTGAGGTCTATGGCAAGCCGCTGGTCTATCTCGACAGTGCCGCCAGCGCACAGAAGCCGCGCCAGGTGATCGATGCAGAAAGCCGCGTCTATGAAGAGGAATACGCCAACGTTCATCGCGGCGTGCATTACCTCTCCCAGGTCGCGACTGACAAGTTCGAGGCGACGCGCACCCGGATTCAGCAGTTCCTGAATGCCGCCAGCGAAAACGAAATCGTCTTCGTGCGTGGTGGTACCGAGGGCGTCAACCTGGTCGCCCAGACCTGGGGCCGCCAGGAGTTGAATGAAGGCGACGAGATCCTGATCTCGACCCTGGAGCATCACGCCAACATCGTGCCCTGGCACCTTCTGGCGGCCGAGAAGGGGCTGGTGGTCAAAGGCATCCCGATCCATGACGACGGCCAGATCGACATGGATGCCTATCGCTCCCTGCTCAACGAGCGCACCAAACTGGTCGCACTGACCCAGATGTCGAATGCACTGGGGATCATCACCCCGGCCCAGGAGATGATCCGTCTGGCCCATGATGCCGGCGCAAGGGTGATGCTTGACGGCTGTCAGGCGGTGAGCCACAGCGCGGTCGATGTCCAGGCGCTCGATTGCGATTTCTATGTCTTTTCCGGCCACAAGATCTATGGCCCGACCGGGATTGGTGCGCTCTACGGCAAGGCCGAACTGCTTGAGGCCATGCCGCCCTGGCAGGGCGGCGGCGAAATGATCGCGCGGGTCAGCCTGGAAAAGTCGACCTTCAAGAAGGCCCCCCACCGGTTCGAAGCCGGCACGCCCGCGATCGCCCAGACTATCGCTCTGAAGACAGCACTCGACTATGTCAGCAACCTTAGCCTCGACCGCATCGCCGAACACGAAGCAATGCTGCTTTCCTATGCGACCGAACGGCTTCAGGCGATGGGCGGGATCACGATCTATGGCACTCACTCGGCCAAGGCCGGCATCGTCTCCTTTGCCATGGATGGCGTGCATCCCCACGATATCGGCACAATCGTCGACCGCGACGGGGTCGCGGTGCGCGTCGGGCACCATTGTGCGCAACCGGTCATGCAGCGTTATGATATCGCAGCAACGGTGCGCGCCTCGTTCGCACTCTACAACACGACCGAAGAGGTCGATGCCATGATCGCCTCGCTGGAACGGGTACGGGAGCTGTTTGCCTGATGGATGACCTGCGCGACCTTTATCAGGAAGTGATCCTGGATCACGGCAAGAACCCCAGAAACTTCCGCCATCCCGATGACTGCAACCGGCAGGCCGAGGGTGACAATCCGCTGTGCGGCGACCAACTCGCCGTCTATCTGAAGCTCAACGGCGAGGGTATGGTCGAAGACGTCGCCTTCCAGGGCCGTGGCTGCGCCATCTCGATGGCTTCGGCATCGATGATGACCGAGATGGTCCAGGGCCGCAGTGAAGCAGACGCCAGGGCACTCTTCGCCAAGTTCCACAAGCTGGTGACCGGCACAGATGATGAGGTTGACGACGATGAAACCTATCTCGCCGGTGACCCACGCACAAAAGACATTAAATATCTACAACAGTCTCCTGAAGGATTACTACTATCTGGAGGCAAATTGCCTTTGATAAACGAATTGTGCACTCGGTGGCGGGAGGAAGG
>JABIUG010000258.1 GCA_018700655.1 Rhodospirillaceae bacterium
CCTCCCGGCGGCCGCCATCCATGTCGTGGGCAAAGGGTGGGCTGGCGACCGGGCAAAAGGCGATGCGATTGCCGCCGATCATGATCGTGCGCTCGGGATTGCGGGCGTGGAGCGGGTATTCCGCCGGGGCCTTGCCGACCGCCTCGGTGACGAGGCCGCGGTCGAAGTGAACCCGTTTGGTGTCGCGGTTCACATCAGCGCCGCCTGCGGCGAGGATATCGAGGGCGCGATCATGCAGGAATTCGATGCCGATTTCCTCAAGCACCTTCAGTGACCGGTCCTGGATGAACTCCAGTTCGTCCTGGGAAACCGGTGTCATCGGCGGGAACCGATTGACGACCTCGCGCCAGGGTGACTGGCGCACCCCGATGCTGGCTCCGCGTGTACGTCGCTCGCGCCGTCGTTCCCGTGCCATGCGACCTCTTATTCCCAATGATGCCCTCAAACGCTATTAGGGCCGTGCCTTAACGGTGTAAACACGTGAATCGCCGTTTTGGTTCAGGGGGAAGCATGACTGATACCTTCGAGATGAAGCCTGGACACCTACAGCAGGGCGATCTGCGCCTTCTGCGCGATGGCGGCCCGACCCTGCAGCTTGAAGAGGCGGCCTGGGCCGCGGTCGAACAATCGGCCCAGCTGGTGTTCGATGTCTCCCATGGTGGCGAGCGGGTTTATGGCATCAACACCGGGTTCGGCAGCCTGGCCAACACCTCGATTCCGAACGAACGGTTACGTGATCTGCAGCGCCACATTGTGCTCAGCCATGCGGCGGGGGTGGGGGAACCCCTGGCCGATCATATCGTGCGCCTGACCCTCGCCCTGAAGATCAATGCACTGGCGCAGGGTTTCTCGGGCTGCCGCCGTGCGACGATCGAAGCGCTGATCGCTCTCTACAACGCCGATGCCCTCCCGGTGATCCCGTCAAAGGGTTCGGTCGGCGCCTCCGGCGATCTGGCACCCCTGGCTCATCTGTCGTGCGCCTTGATCGGTGTCGGCGAAGTACGTCTTGAGGGTGAAACTCTTCCCGCTGATGTTGCGCTGGAGCGTCTGGGCATGGCGCCGCTTTTGCTGGAGCCCAAGGAAGGCCTCGCACTTCTGAACGGTACACAGGTTTCGACCGCGCTGGCGATCGATGGCCTGCTACGCGGTGCCGGCAACCTTGCGGCAGCAACGGTGGCAGGCGCGATGTGTGTCGACGCTTCGCTGGGCGCCGATACGCCGTTCGATGCTCGTATCTCGGATGTGCGCGGGCAGCCCGGACAGATTGCCATGGCGCGTGCCTATCGTGATCTGCTGGAAGGAAGTGCGATCCGCCTTTCCCACGAAGATTGCGATCACGTTCAGGATCCCTATTCGCTGCGCTGCCAGCCCCAGGTGATGGGTGCATGTCTCGATCATCTGCGGTTCGCCGCTGGTGTGCTGCTGTGCGAAGCCAATGCCGTGACCGATAATCCGCTCGTCTTTACCGCCCAGGGTGATGTGCTTTCAGGCGGCAACTTCCATGCCGAGCCCGTCGCGATGGTGTCGGATGTCATCGCCCTGGCCCTTGCGGAAATCGGTTCCCTGTCGGAACGCCGGATCGCCTTGCTGACGGATTCCCGCATGAGCCAGCTGCCGCCTTTCCTGGTCCAGGACAGCGGCGTGAATTCCGGTTTCATGATTGCGCAGGTCACGGCCGCCGCACTGGCGTCGGAAAACAAACAGCGCGCCGCGCCCGCCTCGATCGACAGCCTGCCGACTTCAGCCAATCAGGAAGATCACGTCTCGATGGCAACCCATGCGGCACGGAGGCTGGCCGAGATGAACGACAACCTCTCCGACATTATCGCGATTGAACTGCTGGCCTCAGCCCAGGGTATTGATTTTCGCAAGCCGCTGGAGACATCCGTGCCGCTCAAGAACGCCCATGAACTGGTACGGGGTGTTGCCGATTTCTGGGATCAGGACCGGTTGATGGCGCCTGATATTGCTGGTGTTACGGAACTGGTCCGTGGCGGCGCCTTCGGCGCCATGACGCCCGACCTCGTATTCGAATGAGACCGGGTCAGGCCATCAGGGCCGTGACGGCGGTGCGATAGGCACGCGCGATCTTTTCTTCTTCCGCGTGATGCCGATTCTCGACGACGTGTTTGCCGCCGACCACGACGTCGGTCACCGGGTTGGTGTTGCCCGAAAAGACGAAGCTGTCGACCAGGGCGTTGCCCCGGCGGCCGAAGAGCAGCGGATCGTTGCCATCGAGCACAATGAAATCGGCGCGGTTACCGACCCGCAAACCGTCGGCCGGGCGTGCCATGGCCTGGGCGCCGCCCGTCAGTGTGGCGTTCCACAGCCGTGCGCCCACATTGCGTTCCTTGGCAGATGCCGTGATGTTGCGCAGCTTGCGCCGCAGCCGCTGGACATATTCCAGCCAGCGCAGTTCTTCGACCGGGCTGACCGAGATGTGGCTGTCGGAACCGATACCGAAACGCCCGCCGCCCCGAATATAGAGCCCCAACGGAAAGATGCCGTCGCCCAGATTGGCTTCTGTGGTCGGGCAGATGCCCACAACCGCCTGGCTGTTGACGGCCATCCAGGTTTCCATCCGGTTGATGTGGGTGGCATGGACAAGGCACCAGCGCTCGTCGACCCGGAAGTTGTTGTAAAGCCAGGTGATCGGTCGTTGTTCGGACCATTCGAGGCAGTCGTTGACCTCTTTGATCTGCTCGGCGATGTGGATGTGAACCGGTGCAGACGGATCGATTCGGTCGACCCCGGTCAGGGTCTCCGACAGAACGCCCTTGGAAACGGCCCTGATGGAGTGTGGGGCAATGCCGACGCGCAGTTGCGGGTCGTCGTTGTAGCGACCGTGCAACCCTTCATACAGCCGCAGAAAACGGTCTGCGGCGTTGACGAAACGCCGTTGCTGGGAACTGGCAGGCTTCGAACCCAAGCCACTATAGGTGTAGAGCACCGGCAGCAGGGTCATGGCGATCCCTGTGCGGCGGGCGGCATCGACCACACGATGGGCCATCTCACCCAGATCGTCATAGGGCTGCCCGTCGGCCTGATGATGCAGGTAGTGGAACTCGCCGACCGTGGTGTAGCCCGACTTCAGCATTTCGAGATAGAGCTGCGCGGCAATCGCGCCAACCTGGCGCGGGTCGAGCTTGGCCAGGAACTTGTACATGATGTCGCGCCAGGTCCAGAAGCTGTCCTGGCTGCTGGCGCCGGCCCGTTCGGACAGACCCGCCATGGCGCGCTGAAAAGCGTGGCTGTGGAGATTGGTCATGCCCGGCATGATCGGACCGCCAAGACGGACCGCACCACGGCTCGGTTTCACACCGGTCTTGATCGACGCGATGGCGCCGCTGTCGTCGACAGCGATCAGCACATCTTCCGACCAGCCCTTTGGCAAAAGGGCGGCTTTGGCAAAGTAGTCAGTCATGCAGAAACGAATGCCCCAAACGAGCCTAAGGTCTTAACCTCAGCAGGGCAGGGGCCGCAAGTCTTGCCTCGGTGAACGTCGCACCACTACCGTGTCGGCAAAGGGGATATGCAGCATGTGGGATTCACTTCTGATCGGCGCACGGCTGGCAACGATGAAGTCGGGCGGTGTGCCCTATGGTGCAATCGAAGATGCTGCGCTTGGCATCGATGATGGCCGTATCGTCTTTTGCGGAGCCGCCGATGATCTGCCGGGAGCACCGCAGGACCTGGCTCGCAAGGTGCACGACACCGAAGGCCGCTGGATCACCCCGGGTCTGGTCGATTGCCATACCCACCTTGTTTATGGCGGAGATCGTGCCGCCGAGTTCGAAATGAGGCTCGAGGGCGCGACTTATGCGGAACTGCTGAAGGCTGGTGGCGGCATCCTCTCGACGGTACGCGACACGCGTGCGGCCGATCTGGACCTGCTGGTCGCGCGTGCTCTGCCACGGGTCGATGCACTGCGCGCAGAGGGTGTCACCACCATCGAAGTCAAATCCGGCTACGGTCTCGATATCGAATCCGAATGCATCATGTTGCGTGCCGCGCGCCGGCTGGGCGAACAAAGGCCGGTCACCATCGCGACAACCTTTCTCGGTGCCCACGCGCTGCCGCCGGAATTCGACGGCAGAGCCGATGCCTACATCGATCTTGTGTGTGATCAGTCCATGCCCGCCGTTGTCGCGGAAGGCCTTGCCGACGCGGTCGATGCCTTTTGTGAAAATATCGCCTTCGATCTTGATCAGACAGACCGCGTCTTCCGCCGGGCGGCGGAACTGGGGCTGCCGGTCAAACTCCATGCCGAGCAGCTCTCCGATATGGGTGGCGCCGCACTTGCTGCCCGACATGGGGCGCTCTCCTGCGATCACCTGGAATTCCTCTCCGATGAAGGCGCAGCCGCGATGGCGACCAGCGGTTCGGTCGCCGTGATGCTGCCTGGCGCGTTCTACTTCCTG
This sequence comes from Rhodospirillaceae bacterium, assembly GCA_018700655.1. Taxonomy (GTDB): domain Bacteria; phylum Pseudomonadota; class Alphaproteobacteria; order SP197; family SP197; genus SP197. Next base: position 4,422 of record JABIUG010000258.1, read on the forward strand.
CGCGACACCAACGTTCCGCCGATTGATCTGATGCGTCGTGCCGGCGTGCCGATGGCAGTCTCGACCGACTGCAATCCCGGGAGCTCGCCGGCGACATCGCTGCTCCTGATGATGAACATGGCCGCGACGCTCTTTCGCATGACACCTGAAGAGGCGCTTGCCGGGACAACACGCGAGGCTGCCCGCGCGCTTGGCATGGCAGACCGGCGCGGAACCCTGGAAGTCGGCAAGGCGGCTGATCTGGCGATCTGGGATATCGAGCGGCCCGCCGAACTCTCTTACCGGATCGGGTTCAACCCGCTCCATGGTGCCATTCGGGCCGGAGAGGTCGTTGCCGGGAGCATGGCACGATGAATGGAGTTGGCCCCAGAGGGTTAGCCGTCTTCATTTGACCGCTGTGTCAGATGGTCCCTAACGTGGCTTGGACCTGCAGAGACGCTCGGAGGCTATTTGATGACCCGAGAACAACCGCTTGAAGCGAGGTTCTACACCGACCCGGAGGTCTTCGAGCGCGACCGGGAGCGCATTTTTCATCGTACCTGGCAATGTGTCGGTCACGTCTCGGAGGTGTCTGAACCCGGCGACTATATTTCACTTCCGATCGTCGACGAAAACGTCTTTGTCATCCGTGGCGATGATGGTGCGCTGCGCGCCTTCTACAATGTCTGTCGTCATCGCGGACATCCGCTGGTCGAGGGTGCTGGCTCGGCGAAACGGGGGCTTGTCTGCCCCTACCACGCCTGGAGCTATGAACTCGATGGCAGGTTCCGTGGTGCGCCCGCAGCCAGTGCCGACGATCTTGCCGCCTGCAAAGGGATCGGCCTTCGTTCTGTTCTGCTTGAGGAGTTCTGCGGTTTTGTTTTTGTCAATCTCGATGACGCCGCTGCGCCGCTAACGCCCGACCTGACGGGCCTGGAGGAGCGACTGTGCAGCTTTCATCCCGATCCTGCGGGGCTGCGTTTTGTCTGCGAGACGACGATCAAGCACGATTGCAACTGGAAGCTCTCGGTCGAGAACTACAACGAGTGTTACCACTGCCCCACGGTTCATGGCACGTCGCTGACACGCGGGGTGCTCGACATGGCGGGGTACAGCATCGTGCCCCACGGCCAGATGATTTGGCACGACGGCAAGGCGCAGACCAAAAACGAAAAACAATACGACTACGACACGACCAGAACGCCACGGGCAGGCGACTACGCGGCCTACTGGATCTGGCCCAACGTGTCGTTCTGCTGTTACCCCGGCGGTTACTTCACGATCCGCCAGTGGTTGCCGGTCAGCTGGCGCAAGACGATCTATCGCTATCGCTGGTTTTCCGATGGCAGCCTGGCCGATGAGGCGGTCGAGGCACTGATGGTCAAACATCGCGAAACGACCGGTGCCGAGGACGAAGTCGTGGTCTCCAAAATTCAGAAGGGCATGGAAAGCCGTGCGTTTGAGCCGGGTCCTTACATCATGGGCGACGGCAGCGGCCCGATGAGCGAGGTCGGCCTGCGTCACCTCCACATGCTCTACCGCAACGCGATGGCGGGCTGACCGTGGCGCGGCCCGGGGGAATATCCGAAGCGGAGTGGGTGACACGTGTTGAACTTGCCGCGCTCTTCCGTCTTGCGAGCGTCTATGGCTGGACGGATCTCACCAGCACCCATATCTCGGCACGGCTGGTCGAGGAGCCCGATACCTTCCTGCTGAACTCTTATGACCTGATGTTTCCGGAGATCACGGCTTCGAACCTGAGCAAGATCGGTTTCGACGGTGTGCCGCAAAGTGGTGGCCATGCCGTGAACCTGGCCGGGCATATCATTCATTCCGGCGTGCTCGCGGCCCGGCCTGACGTCAATTTCGTCATTCATTCGCACACACGGGCCGGCATTGCCGTCTCGGCGATGCCGGGCGGACTGCTGCCGTTATCGCAACATGCCGGGTTCGTTCTGGGAACGCTGGCTTCACACCCCTATCAGGATTCCACGGCGGTTGCTGATGAGGGTGCTGTGCTCGGTCGTGATCTGGGCGCGAACTTCGCGATGCTGCTGCAGAACCATGGCCTGCTGGTAGTTGGACGCACGGCGGCCGAGGCATACATCTATCACTACTATCTGGAGATGGCCTGCCGCATTCAGGTCGACATCCTGGCTGGAACGTCCGAGCCCATCCAGATCACACCCGACGCACAAGATGCGCTGGATACCTGGGGTGATCCCGCAAGCGGTCTCCAGGGCGAGGTTCAGTGGCCCGCGCTTCTGCGTATGCTTGACCGCACCCAGCCGGACTATTGCGATTGATCTTTGCTGGCGAAATCGTGAGATTCCGCGATTGGCAAATCGCAGCGAATTCCACCATGTGGAAAAGCGGTGCTGGTGGACGGCCCGTCACGAGGGGAAAAGCTATGAAAAGAAGGATTATCGCGGCGTTGTTTGTCGCAATCGGATTCACAGTCGCTGCGGCCGGTAGCCATGCCGAAGGCGCGATGGAGACGACCTACAACATCACGCCCGACGGGGTTGCGATCGGTGGTTGGGATACTGTGGCCTACTTCACGCAAGATCGGGCGGTCGAAGGTTCGTCCGAGTTCTCTCATGACTGGGAAGGTGCGACCTGGCTCTTCACTTCGCAGGAGAATCTCGATCTCTTTATCGGCGATCCTGAAGCCTATGCCCCACAGTTTGGCGGATGGTGTGCCTATGCCCTTTCAACAGGCGAATATGCAGCAGAAGTCGACCCGGGAGAGGCCTGGACGGTGCATGAGGGCCAGCTTTTCCTGAACTGGAGCGACCGGGTCAGGGAACAGTGGCTGCGCTACAACGTTGATCACGGTATCGCCGTGGGCCGCGACAACTGGACTGAGGTCATTCCCCAGATTCAGGATGGCAGCGTGCAGTTCAGCCGCAAGGCCGACTCCCCCTGGGATCAGGCCAGCAACTGATTGCTGAATCGCTTGGCCCTTATCGACACGTGAGGGTGCCCGCTCCAGACTGAGGCACCATGCTTCATTCTCCTTTTACACTTCGCGACGTCACCTTTCCCAACCGTATCGTCGTTTCGCCCATGAGCCAGTACGCAGCCCGGGACG
>JABIUG010000259.1 GCA_018700655.1 Rhodospirillaceae bacterium
CGATCCGCTCTATATCAATCGTTTAGCGCACCGAAGTCAGTGCATCGAAAGCACGCTGCAGCGCCACGCCATCGCGCGCGACGATCCGACCGAAAAGTCCACTCTCGTTGGGCAGGCTCGAAATTCCACCCGAAATGTCATCTGGTTCTGCCAAGGCTGATCGTAACTGCTCGGCCATCGCATCATCACAGCCGACCCCAGCCCAGCCAAGGCTCGCATGCACGGTGTTGCCCTGCATGACGCCGACCTCACCGACCGTGTCACCACCGATCAGGAAACGGTCGACGGCAAGGTTCTTTCCAGCCGTATCGAGTAACCGGGTCTCTGCATCAAGAAGATCAAACGTGCGGCCTACATTCTTGCGATCATGGGCGAGATAGGAATCACACCACATGACGGAGCCGCCCTCGTGCAACACGATCTCGAGGCGCGTCACAACCCGGGAGCCAGGGAAAAGAATCAGGGGGCGCGGCAGATACACGAGCTGCGCACCGGGCATGATCTCAAGTCGGGCAACTTGCCACGCGTCACCATCTGACATTTCGTGCACCACCGTTGAACCCTGCGTAACGACATGGGCACGGGCACCTTCTTCCACCACGATGTCGAGGACGAAACGGTCGCCCTGAACCAGCCCGGCCCCCAGCGACTGCAAAATCAGCTTTGCCTGGCCGTCATCCAGAAAAGGCTGAGTAATATGGAAGGGAAATGCGGCGTATTGCCGTCGCAGGAATGTTTCACCCGAGGGCGCACGCGCAAACGTCAGCGCCAATTGAGGGCGCGCAGCATCGCCGATGCTCTCAACCGCTGCCATCAACCGTCGAACAGGACGTCGTGCGCAATGTATTCGACCACCCGGTCGATGCCTTCGCCGGTCCGGCAATTCGTGACGACAACCGGTTTGCCACCCCGCACCGCCTCGGCCTCCCTGATCATCTGTTCCAGGTCAACACCGACATGGGGTGCCAGATCCGATTTGTTGATGATCAGGACATCCGACTGCAGGACACCGGGCCCGCGTTTGCGCGGAATATCGCCGCCCCCGGCAACATCGATCACGAACATCCAGTAATCCACCAGTTCCAGGGAGAAGGTCGATGCCAGATTGTCGCCACCAGATTCCAGAAGAACCAGGTCGAGCGGCGCGAACCGAAGTTCGAGCATTTCAGCGGCATCAAGATTAAGAGTGGGATCTTCGCGTATCACGGTATGCGGGCAGGCGCCGGCTTCAACCGCAACGACCCGTTCAGGGTCGATAAGGCCGCTTTTCTGCAGCCGTTCGGCATCTTCCTTGGTGACAAGATCGTTGGTGATCACCGCAAGCCTGGTGCGCCGTTTGGCAAAGCGGGGAATCAACTGCTCCACCAAGGCCGTCTTGCCCGACCCCACCGGGCCGCCAATGCCGACCCTGGCCGCGCCGGTTTTTGTCTCTGCTACTGGAACGCTCATCTCACCTCACCCGTACCGCCATCAAGATGGCACGGCTCGGCCCGTAGTCGCCACCGCAACGAGCACTCAATTGGCAAAGAGGCGCGCATCGCCCGTCTCGTGACGCATGACGGCGATCTCGGCCATCGGTACAAATGCATGCGGTTGATCGGGCAACGCCTGGGCCAGCAACCTGGAAATCTCGGGGCGCAACCGGGTCAACATGACCTGTGCTTCCAGCGGACCCATAAGTGCCAGCCTCACAGCAGCCTGACCGATGCCGGCAACAAGCGTGTAGGCCGAGACGGCCTCCATGGCATCAGCAGTCATGCCCGCTGCACGCCAGGCCACAGCCTGAGCGACCGGAAGATGGCCCAGAGCACGACCTTCAGCGATTGCCTTGCGGTATTGCGCCACATCCCGGGAACCGAGGGCCGCATGCGCACGAAGCAGCGCCCTGCCCGACCGGCAAGAGCCATCACGCATTTCCTTGGCCAGCGTCATGGCTTCGACCTCGCGATCGAGTGCCACGAGCGCGTCGAGTGCTTCGAGATCAGCGGCCCTGCGCAGGAACACACGGTCCGATGAGGCCCAACGCCAGCGCAATTGTGCGTGCGCAAACGCATAGACCCCACCGCCGTCACAGACATGCCCGTCCGCCTTGAGCGTTTCCAGCCCCCATGAGAAAGCGAACCCGCCCGATGGGAAGGCGCTGTCTGCCATCTGAAGAGACAGGAGAAGATCGTCCTGCTCAACCATCGGCGCGCCGGGCACGACCGTCCCTCAGAAACGCTTCCAGGCGATCGAGATAGGCCTGCTCGGGCCCTTCCAGTGCGACGGCCAGACAGCCATCACGAAATTGCACGCGCCAATGCAGGTTGCCGGCGTGGTAACCAAGTTCCAGCCCCGAAGCCGCATCGCGCACAGCCAGCATCAACCAGCGTTCCTTAACGGCGCGCACCACAATGGCCCGCGCGTCTTCGAGCAACAGAATCGCGCCGTCCTGCATGGTGACATCGCGCGCCAGGGCTATCGCGCAGGACGTGCCACGATCGGTCTCGACGCGCAACCGATGGCGCTGCATGTCGTGACGCTCCAGATGGATCGTCTCGATGCCGTCGGCATGCTCAAGGTCATGCAACCGCTCGGGCATGCCCTCATCCGTGCGCAGCCCAACAATGGCCGTCAATTTAATGGTCGTCAGTTTGATCATCACCAGACGATGCCGTCCGTTCCTGCATCTTGGCAAGCAGGCTTTGTGCTTGCATCGCGGATAATGGCAGGCAACGAATGTCACCCACGCTGCTTCAGGCTCCCATGAAACCACTCGATCTTCTTGTCGCCATCACGGTGCCCATACTCTGGGGCGCCGGCTTCACCGTGGCCAAGGGAACCTTCTACGAATTTCCCCCGATATTCCTGATGGGGATGCGTTTCACGATTGTCGCGGTGATTCTGATCTGGTTCGTCAAACCGATGTGGGATCGCCTGGGGCGCATGGCTTTGGTTGCCTTTGTCGGTGGCACCCTGGCTTATGGGCTCCAGTTCACCGGCCTCAACAGCATGTATGCCTCCACAGCGGTGTTGATCGTGCAGCTGGAGGTCGTCTTCGTTTCGCTCTTCGCCAGCATCTTCTTTCGCGACCATCTTTCCTGGAAGCAATGGGCCGCCATGGCTGTCGCCTTTGTCGGTATCGCCCTGATTGCCGGCGAACCACGTATTCAGGACAACCCGATACCATTTTTCATGGTGGTGGTAGGTGGCATCATCTGGGCGGGTGGCCAGACTCTGATCAAGTCGCTGGGCCAGGTTGGTGGTCTCAGAATGATCGCCTGGTTCGCCGCCTTTGCCGGTCCCCAGATGCTGATTGCCTCGTTCCTGGTCGAAGATGGCCAATGGCAAGCGGTTCAGACCGCGACCTGGAAAGGCTGGGCCGCCGTGCTCTACCTCTCGCTCATCATGACCGCGGCCGGTTATGCCCTGTGGTTCCGGCTGGTGGGCATGTATCGGATGAACCAGGTCGCGCCGTTCATTCTTCTGGTGCCCGTGACGAGCATCATCGGCAGCGTTGTCTTTCTGGGTGAAGAACTGACCGGCTGGGTCATGGCCGGCGGCATCATTATTCTTGGATCCGTCGCATTCATTCATCTGTTCCCGGCCAAACCAAAATCAGGCGCGGCCGTTCCAACATCGCCCTGTGCGCCAAGTATCTGATCGCGCCACAAAATCATCACATCCTGACCTTCGTTGTGCCCCCTTCCGCCGCTTGAATGCTTCCTGCCGCAATCGAGCCGCATGGAACGACGCCGCATGGACGACTGGTCCGGGATCGGGCAATCCTCCAGTGCAACCGGACAGGGCTGTCCGTGCGATCGTCGTACCAGGGGAGAAGACAAGGGATGGAACGATGACACACACACAAATCGGCAACGCAGTCGTGCTCGGCACCGGGCACGTCGCCACCGAGAGCTGCAACCTGACGCTTCTGGTTCTGACCCCGCAACACCCTGGCGGCCCCTGCCGCTACCTCATCCAGCAAGAACCGACCAGGGAGAATCACCATGCTCAACCTTCGCAAGCCCGAAACACCTGTGGTCCCCACCACGACCGCAACTCAGTCGGTTCTCGACCGTTATCCGACCCCCGATACCGGCCGTTCGACATCGTCGCTCACTCCTGTGAATCCGCTGCTTGACGACGGGCCGACCGATTTCGTGATTGGTCGCGACACAAAACTCAAGGGTGAAATTGATGCCCAGGGCGATGTCATCGTCGAAGGCGACGTCGAAGCCTCGATCCGCACAGCCACGATGCGGATTGACGCCAGCGGGTCCGTGAAAGGCGACGTGCATGTCGCCAACGCCGAAGTCCGTGGCACCTTCGAGGGCTCCCTGAACGTCCGCGAGTGTCTCACCATTTGCAGCGATGGCAATATCTCCGGGGCGATACGGTATGGCGAGTTGAAGGTCGACAAGGGCGGCCGCATCAGCGGTGAAATGGCTCTGGTCGTAGAGGACGATCACGGCTCACAATCAAAAACCGATCTGCGTGGTGAACCGGACGAAGACTAGCTCGTCAACCCTCTACTCTTCTCAAACGTCCTGAGCCCAGCCATGCCCATCATGCCGAACAGCAGTTCCCACAACATGTCATCCAGTGACGGGGGCACGGGCAGTTCATAGCCGGCCACAGCTCCACCCCACACGGTCATGGGCGAGACAATGAACTGGTAGGCTAGAGCAAGCGCGCAGGTCCAGCCGATAGCCGGACGCCACCCCACCACGAAGATGGAGCGGTGCTGGGCTTCCGCCGTGTTCAACCCGATCTGTGCAAGGTTGGATTCGCCGGCCAGCTTGAGAAGCTCTGCTTCCAGATTAAGCTTGGCCGCTTCCCTAC
>JABIUG010000260.1 GCA_018700655.1 Rhodospirillaceae bacterium
CGATGCGGCAACCTGGTCGATTTCCTCAGGGGTCGAGACGTTCTGCGGCACCTGCGGAACTTCACTCAGCTCTGGATATTCACCGTCAGCGCCGGGGACCGGTTCGCCAGAGGGCGCCGCATCTTCGCCCGACGCCGCACTGTACCAGTCGTTCGGATCAAGCTCGTCGGGCCAGTCGGCACAGGATGTCAGCAACAGCAATCCGGCGGTTAGAACCGGCGCTGCAAGCATGGCAGACATGCGTTGTCGCATGACTGTTTTTGTTGCACTGCACAATGTCATATATACCCACAGGTAAAGGGCGCCATTCGTTGTAATGAAAGTATCCTTTTTCGGCACCGCTCACAACCAAACAGGCGTCAAATCAAGGGCTAACCTTAAGGAACCGGACCCTCAATATGACCGAACCCACGGCTGACTCCTCTCTTCCGCTGGAACAATGGCAGGCGATCGCTGAAAAGAGCCAACGCCTGATGCGCGACTTTGTGGCGCGCCAGGGCGACGGCGTGGGCCAGAACGATGACATGAAGCGCATGAACGATGTCTTCATGCAGGCGACCATGCAGCTCCTCAGCGATCCCGCCAAGCTCGCCGAGGCCCAGGCCAGTCTCTGGAAGGGTTACATGGATCTCTGGCAGAACACCGCGTTACGCATGGCGGGTCAGGAAGTTGATCCCGTTGTTTTGCCCCATTCGGACGATCGCCGCTTCAAGCACGACAGCTGGACCGAAAACGCGGTTTTTGACTACATGAAGCAGTCCTATCTGCTGTCATCCAACTGGGTCACGGAATTGATGGGCGGGGTCGACGGCCTGGAGCCCAAGACCAAGAAACAGCTCGATTTCTACACAAGGCTCTACGTCGACGCCCTGTCGCCAACCAACTTTGCGGCAACCAACCCCGAGGTTCTGCGCGAAACCGCCGAAACCAAGGGCGAAAATCTGGTGCGGGGCCTTTCGAACCTGCTTGATGATTTCGAGCGCGGCAAAGGCCAGCTCGCGATCAAGATGGTCGACAACGATGCCTTCGAGGTCGGCAAGGATCTTGCGACGACGCCGGGCAAGGTTGTCTTCCAGAACGATCTCATCCAGCTCATCCAGTTCACGCCGACGACCCAAAAGGTTCATCGCAAGCCGTTGCTGATCGTCCCACCCTGGATCAACAAGTATTACATCCTCGATCTCAAGCCGAAGAATTCGTTCATCAAGTGGGTCGTCGAGCAGGGCCACACGGTGTTCGTCGTCTCCTGGGTCAACCCGGACGCCGAACTCGCCCGCAAGACCTTCAGCGACTACTTGCTGGAAGGCCCGATGGCAGCGATCGACGCGGTCGAAAAGGCGACCGGCGAGAAGAAAATCAATGTGCTGGGCTACTGCATCGGCGGTACGCTTGTGGCCTGTACGATGGCCTATATGGCGGCGAACAAGGACAACCACGTTGCGTCGGCGTCGTACCTGACCTCGCTGGTGGACTTCAAGAATGTCGGTGAAATAGATGTCTTCATCGACGAGGAGCAGGTTCAGAACCTGGAACGCATGATGGAGGAGCGCGGCTTTCTCGAAGGCTCGGAAATGGCGGCCACGTTCAACACACTGCGCGCCAACGACCTGGTGTGGTCCTTCGTCATCAACAATTACCTGATGGGCAAGGAGCCCTTCCCGTTCGACATCCTCTACTGGAATGGCGATTCCACCCGCATGCCTGCCGCCATGCACAGCGAGTACCTACGCCGCATGTATCTCGACAATGCGCTCTCGCAGGGAAAGATGGAACTGGCCGGCACGACGCTTGATCTCACCGCGATCAAGACGCCCTCCTATCTGCTCTCGACCCGCGAGGATCACATCGCGCCCTGGGATTCGACCTACAAGGCGACCCAGCTCTACAGCGGCAAGACGACCTTCACGCTGGCCATGTCGGGCCATGTCGCCGGTGTCGTGAACCCAGCGGCCAAAGACAAGTACGGCTACTGGACCAACGCCAGCAATCCGGAAAGCACGGAAGCCTGGCTTGAGGGCGCCGAACAGCATGACGGCTCCTGGTGGCCCCATTGGCAGGCCTGGCTGGCCAAACATGCCGGCGCCATGGTCCCCGCACGACAACCCGGCGATGGTGCGCTCGAGGTGTTGGAGGATGCGCCCGGCAGCTTTGTGAAACACGATCTGCGCAAGGCGGGCTGATCGGCCACCAGACAGGTAAACTCGGGGATTGAACCCAGACAAGTTCGGCCTTGACTTTGGGCAGCAATGCTGTCCTTTCTGGCCTCATGGTCGATCCTGTTCTCCTGTGGGGTGTGATCGTTCTGGCCTTTGTCGGCTCGATCACCCCCGGCCCCAACAATCTGATGGTGATGGCTTCGGCCGCCGCCTTCGGCTGGCGCAGGGCTGTGCCGCACATGCTGGGGATCATGTTCGGCTTTGGCATCATGAACGCCTCGGTCACTGCCGGGATCGGCGCGGTCATCCTTGAGGTGCCGATCCTGCTCGGTATCGTGAAATACGGCGGCGCGGCCTGGCTCTTCTGGCTGGCGATCAAGATGGCGCGTGCGACCCTGCAGAAATCCGATAAGTCCGACGCCACCAAGGGAACGGCTGCACGCCCCTTCACCATAATCGAAGCAATGTTGTTCCAGTGGGTCAATCCCAAGGGCTGGGCGATCGCCCTTGCCGTCGCGGGCGGTTATGTCGAGCTGTCACCGTCGATCGCCGTTCGCACGATCCTGATTTCGGTCATCTTCATGGCGTTCACGCCGGTTGCCAACGGCACCTGGATGGCCGCCGGTGAAGTGTTGCGCCGGGTCTTCGATGACCCAAAATCAGGCAAGGTGTTCGGTCTGATCATGGCCGCCCTGATCGCTGCCACCGCCCTGATGATCGTGCTCGACCCTACCCGGCTTTCCTGACCGGGCAGACCCTCAACAACCGGCCGGCTGCATGACAGGTTCGCGCGGGTCATTGTTGTCGATCACAACGGTCGCTTGGCGGATCGGATCAGCATCCTCGACATAAAGCCGATAACCCGCCTGATAGCGCGCTTCGTTCAGACGGCGCAGTTCTTCGGAATCGCCACCGGCACGCAATAGCGCACGGCGCATCGCCTCGGCCTCGTCGACCTGGAGCAGAACTGAGAAATCCCAGGCATCGCGCAACTCGGGACGAAGCAGGAAAACACCGTCGACGATCACCACGCCGCGCGCAGGAACGGCCTGTGGCCGGGCCGGAACCGGCTGATCGGTGACCAGGTCAAAGGCCCGGGTGCGAACCAGCGCGGGCGAGGTTCCGCTGGCCAGTGGCGCCAGCAGAAGGGTCTTCAGCGCGTCATAATCGAAGCTGTTGCGATAATACCCTTTGGCCGAGAACCGGCCGCGTGCATGACGTTCGGCCCTGGGCCGTTCGAAATCATCGACGCTGGCGCGCACCACCACCGCGCCTCTTGTCTCGAGCGGAGCGACCAGGGCATCAGCAAAGGTCGATTTACCCGCCGCGTCTGCGCCATCGACCGCCACGGCGGCTGGGCGGCCAGGCGCAAGCGCAAGGATGCGGTCACAAAGGTCGGAAAGGATTGCCTCTCGGCTCACAGCGCCTTCAGCGCCTCACGATAAATCCGGCCATGTTCGGCATAACGATCCACAGTCGACATGAAACCGGCCTGATCTTCGACCGAGAGATCGCGCATCTTTTTCGCGGGGCTGCCCGCCCACAGTTCGCCTGCAGGCACCCGCTTGCCCGGTGTCACCAGAGCACCGGCCGCAACCATCGCGCCGGTCTCGACCACGGCGTTGTCCATCACGGTCGCACGCATGCCGATGAAACAACGGTCTTCAAGCGTGCAGGCATGGATCAGGCAATGATGGCCGATCGTGACCTCGTCACCGATCCAGGTCGGTCCGTCCTTGCTCGAAACATGTACGACCGTGCAGTCTTGGATGTTGGTGCGCCGCCCGACATGGATCGACGCCACATCGCCGCGCAGGACACAGCCGGGAAACACCGATGCTTCATCGAGGACCGTCACATCACCGGAAACAAAGACACCCGGAAAAATGAAAGCAATTTCTGAGATATCAGGATCAATGCCTTGATATGAAACGATAATAGGATCGTGAGGACTCATGGAAATACAGCGACCCTGGGGAGCCCGGCCGTCTCCTCGAAGCCGGTCATCACGTTCATGTTCTGCAGCGCCTGGCCCGATGCACCCTTAACCAGATTGTCGATCGCAGAGACCAGAATCGCCCGGCCCGGCACGCGATCGGCAAAGACGCCCATCAAACACAGGTTCGAACCCCGGACATGGCGCGTGGCCGGTGCCTGGCCCTGCGGCACAAGCTTCACGAAGGGCTCATCGACATAACGCTTGGCCATGGCTGCACGCAGGTCATCGGCCGTGGCGCCATCCTTCAGGCTGACATAGGTCGTCGCCAGGATACCCCGGTTCATCGGCATCAGATGCGGCGTGAAGGTCACCACGATGGGCTCGCCCGCAGCTTCGGTCAGTTCCTGATCGATCTCGGGCGTGTGGCGATGGCTGGCGATGGCATAGGCGTGGATGCCCTCGGAGACCTCGGTATGGAGGTTGCCCTCCTTGGGCGAGCGCCCTGCCCCGCTGACCCCGGACTTGGCATCGATGATGATGCCCTGGCTCTCGATCAGTCCCTGCTCAAGACAGGGAATCAGCGGCAATTCGGCGGCCGTCGTGTAACAGCCGGGGTTGGCGACCAGCCTGGCATTACGAACCACCTCGCGCTTGATCTCGGTCAGGCCATAGACCGCTTCGGTCTGCAGGCCTGGCGCGCGATGTTCGCCGCCATACCACCGGGCATAGGTCGCCGTGTCGGTCAGCCTGAAATCAGCAGAAAGATCGACGATCTTCACATGCCCGGGCAGACCGGCAATGACCTCTTGCGTCGTGCCGTGCGGCAGGCAACAGAACACGGCATCGATTGCCGACCAGTCGACACCGTCGATCGCCACCATGTCGGGCAGAGCCAGATGGGCAAGATGTGGGTAGACCGCACCGACCTGTTCGCCGGCGCGGCGGTCGGCGGTCAGTGCGGCAATCTCGATGCCGTTGTGCTCGACCACCAGGCGCAGAAGCTCGGCGCCCGTGTATCCACTGGCGCCCAGCACTGCGACCTTGAGTCTGCCGTTGGCGTTCATGCCTTGTCCTCTGCTTCAGCCGTTTCCTTGTAGTACCCCACCGTATCCCCCGCGGTCGAGACACCAAGGCCATTCAAAAGGCGATTGGAATAGTTGAAGTAAGCGACAACCTGATTGACCTCAAGGATTTCACCGTCATCGCAGCCGGCATCCTTCAGGCCATCGACATCGGCCTTTTCGATCGCCCCGACATCGACGGTCAGTTTCGCGGCGTAACGAAGCAGCGCGAGTTCCTTGCCCTCGAAGGCGTCTTCGGGGCGGTGGGCATCAAGCGCACGGCGCGCGGCATCGGAACGCGCCGCATCATCCATCAGCCGGCTGGCATTGGCCCAGTGATGGGTCAGGCTGTAGTTGCAGCGGTTGAGAATGCTGACATAGCTGGAGACCGTCTCGAGAAACCAGAACGGGACCGTGTTGTCTTCGCTGTGGAGCACGCTGCGATAAAGCGTGACATGCCCGGCCATGGTGGCCGGACGAAGGGAATGCACGCGCATGACGTTATCGAGCGTGCCATGCGGCGTGCGCGCCAGATCAAACACGGAATTCAGCGCTTCGTCGGCTTCCTCGTCGGGGATCATCCTGATCCAGGCGGGTTCGGTCATGGCATTCTTCCTGTCGCGAGAAGCGGGGCAGCGGGGATTGTGCGGCGTGCCTTAGCCTTTGAACTGCGGCAAGCCGTCATCGATCTCGTAGTAGCTGCCCTTGTCCTCAACAAAGATGTGGCTGGTGAGGCGCAGGCCCGAAGCATCGTCGATGCTGCCGCCAAGCAGGACCATCTTGTCGTCGGTCAGCGAGCGCCAGAACAGGTGCGAACCGCAGTGTGAACAAAAGCCACGTTCGGCTTCACCCGATGCACGGAACCAGGAAATGTTCTCTGCCCCTTCGATCGCGACATTGTCCTGCGTGCCCGCGACCGTGGCGTAACGATGGCCCGACTGCTTGCGGCACTGGGTGCAATGGCATTCGATCATCGACGTACTGACCGCAGCGGCCTCGTACCAGGCCTTGCGGCAGTAACATCCGCCGGAAACGCTGATGGTATCGTCGCTCATGATCTTCCCTCCGGTTCACTGATTTCCAGCATTAGTCTGCCCAAAGAAAAAGGGCCGGGTAAAGACCCGGCCCTTTGACAAGACTGCTTCGACGAAGACGCCGGATCAGCGCTTGGAGAACTGGAAGCTGCGACGCGCCTTGCGCTTGCCGTACTTCTTGCGTTCGACGACGCGCGAATCGCGGGTCAGGAAACCGTGGCTTTTCAGGGTCCTGCGCAGGGCCGGTTCGTAGAGAACCAGGGCCTTGGAGATACCATGACGCACGGCACCAGCCTGGCCGGACAAACCGCCGCCCTTGACCGTGCACATCACATCATACTGTTCGGTGCGCTCAGCAACCTCGAAAGGCTGGCCAAGGATCAGGCGCCACGTGCCGCGAGGGAAGTAGTCCTCGATGGTGCGGCCGTTGACGATGACACGACCGGCGCCGGGCTTAAGCCAGACACGGGCAATCGCGTTCTTGCGCTTGCCGGTGGCATAGGAGCGGCCGTGCTCGTCAATCTGGGGATCGGGAAGCTCGATCGGCTCTTCGATCACGATCGGCGCGGCCATGACCGGCGCGGTGACTTCGGGAGCGGCTTCGACTTCGACTTCGTTCTCGGCGACCATGATCAGGCGGCCCTCTTGTTCTTGCGGTTGCGTGCGGCGATATCGAGAACCTCAGGCTGCTGTGCCTCGTGAGGATGCTCGGGTCCGGCATAGACCTTCAGTTTCGTCATCACCTGGCTGCCCAGCGGATTGCGCGTAATCATGCGCTCCACAGCCTTGATGACGACCCGCTCGGGATGTTTCCCGTCCAGGCGCTCACCCAGGGTCTGGCTCTTGATGCCGCCGTGATGACCGGTGTGCCAATAGAAATTCTCGCCCGCCCGCTTGTTGCCGGTCAGGTGAACCTTCTCGGCATTGATGACGATGACGAAGTCACCGCAATCGACATGGGGCGAAAAGGTCGGCTTGTGCTTTCCACGCAGCGTGTCGGCAATTTCGACAGCCATCCGGCCCAGGACAAGGTCCTCGGCATCGACGACGTACCATTTGCGCTCAACTTCAGCGGGTTTTGCGACGTAAGTCTTCATGATGTTTTTATCTCATAACGTCAGGGGCCGCAGTGCCATCGGTCACCGCAGCCCAAGGGGCGCGGAACGTAACACAAAAGCCTTTGGAGTCAACGCACGCAGGGTCGGTTTTTGACCTTGGATTTATGCGCCGGGATCGGGCGTCGATTGGCAGCACGCGACGACTGTGAAATGCTCCCCCGCATCAGCCCGGCAGGCAGGCCTTTGCGATGACCCTCGACAACAGCGACAGTACCACAAACAGCGCCCTGCAGGGTGTTCTGATGGCGATGATCGACCCGATCAATCAGGTCTTTTTCCATTCGCGCATGTTGCGTGCCTGGGGTCACTCCGAGGGCATGGCACGCAACATGGAGTGGATCTTCAAGATGCGCCGCACCGGAGAACTGGTCGGCGTCATGCACAAACATGGCGTGGGGCCCTGCGACCGCCCTGCCCTTGATATCGCGATTGGCCATGATGCCCGCTCCGTGCTCGAGGCCGACGCGGCCCAGGGCCGCTGGTTCATCGCCCTTGTCGAGGACGCCCATGAAAAATCCGGTGCCGACGACGCCAAAGAGATACTGAGCCAAATTCTGGCCGCAGAACGGGCCGACCTCGCCCTGCTCGAGTCCTGGCTGCAGGGGCGCGAAGCCGACGAGGTTGCGTCCAACGTCAAACATCTGAGGCCCAAGCCCGGCGGCGAGGAGGCCGCGATCGCGGCGCTCAACGCCGCGCTGCCGGCGATGACTTCGGCGGTCAGTCAGGTCTTCTTTCACAGCCTGATCTTTAAAGGCCAGGGCAACGCCGAACTCGCGCAACGCGATCTCGAAGGTGCAGTGATCATGATGTACCGCTCGGAAGCCCTGCTCGAGCGGCTGCTCGACCTTGGCGGCCTGCCGTCGGGATCGGACCATGGAAAGGTGCGGATCGGCAAAGACGAGCGCGACGCCGACGAGGCGGCACTGGAGACCCATGACGCGATCATGGCCACACTCGAGAGCAGCCTCGCCACGCTCAGCGGCACGGTCGACCCGATGACGCATTCGCTGGTCGACGGTATTTTCCGGGCCGTGCGCGACGATCGCACCGTCATCGCATCGCGCCTTGCCGCGTGAACCCGGTCACGCCACATTAGGGTCATGAGCGACGATATCCTCCTGCGCGACGACACCGATGGCGTTGCGCACCTCACCCTTAACCGGCCGCAACAGCGCAATGCGCTCTCGGTCGGCCTGATGGCAGCGTTGTTGGACGCGCTTGATGCGATTGCGGCCGATCCCAAGATCCATGTCGTGGTGATCGACGCCAACGGCCCGGCCTTCTGTGCCGGCCACGACCTCAAGGAAATCCGCGCCAATCCCGGGCGCAGCAATTATGACGACCTGTTCGAGCAATGCAGCCGGCTGATGACCGGCATCGTCACCCTGCCCAAGCCGGTGATTGCCAGCGTGCAGGGCATCGCCACAGCCGCAGGATGCCAGCTTGTTGCCAGCTGCGACCTAGCCGTGGCGTCGCAGGATGCCAGGTTCGCAACGCCGGGCGTCAACATCGGCCTTTTCTGCTCGACCCCGATGGTGGCGCTTTCGCGCAATGTCGCGCGCAAACATGCCATGGAAATGCTGCTGACCGGCGAGATGGTCGATGCCGAAACCGCGCAGGGCATGGGCCTGCTCAACCGGGTCGTCGAGGGTGATGCACTGAAAAGCGCAACCATGGAACTGGCGGCAAAGATCGCATCGAAATCGCCGCTCACCCTGGCTGTCGGCAAGGAAGCATTCTATCGCCAGCTCGAGATGCCGCTGGGCGAGGCTTATGCCTATGCCAGCCGGGTCATGGCCGAAAACATGATGGCGCGTGATGCCGAGGAAGGGATCGATGCCTTCCTGCAGAAGCGCCCGCCCGTGTGGAGAGGTGAATGACACAGAACCACGAGCGCTACGAAGACGATTACATCCGAGGCATTCTGCACCGCTGCAGAACCATCGCCATGGTTGGCGCCAGCACGAAATGGGTCCGGCCCAGCTTTTTTGCGATGAAGTATCTCCAGCGGAAGGGTTATCGCGTGATCCCGGTCAATCCCGGTGCCGTCGGTCAGGAGATTCTGGGCGAGACCGTCTATGCCACGCTGGCCGA
>JABIUG010000261.1 GCA_018700655.1 Rhodospirillaceae bacterium
CCCATGTAGGAGCCACCATTCTCGTCGTAAATGTAGCTGCCGACGAGTTGGCCCGCTTCGTCGATTTTAAAGGTGGTCGTGATCTCCCAGTATGCCCCGCTGCTCGAAACGAAGCCTTGATAGACCCCGACAATGTCGGCGGGTGTCATCTCCTGGGCTTGTGCCGGTGCTGCAACGAATGCCACGGCCAGGAGAAATCCCGTGATGCGCGATGCGCTGATGAACGGCATAGTGGGTCGACTCATGGGGAGAGCATGACATGAATCTCGATTTCACAGGCAAATGCATTCTGGTGACTGGCGGCACGCGCGGCATCGGGCGCGGCATCGTCGAAGCTTTTCTGGAGGCCGGCGCGCGTGTCGCGGTCAACGGCAGCACGGATGAGAGCACGGCCAAGGCCGTTTCCGAGCTCGACGCGGGCGACCGGGTTGTTGCGGCGCCGGGCTCGGTCGGCGAGGTCGCCGGGTGCAACGCGGTTGTTGCGGCCGCCGTCGAAGGCCTTGGTGGTCTCGACGTGCTGGTCAACAACGCGGGCCGGGGGGGCGGCGGCACGATCGAGGACATCGATGAGGAGCTCTGGGACCGCGTGCTCGACACCAACCTCAAGGGTACCTTCTTCACGATCAAGGCGGCGATCCCGCATCTGCGCGCAAGCAAGGGCAACATCGTCAACATCGCCTCGGTCAACGGCATGACCGGTGTCATGAAAAGCACGGCCTATGGTCCGTCCAAGGCCGGTGTGATCAACATGACCAAGTGCCTGGCACAGGAGTTTGCGCCCGATGTGCGCGTCAACGCGATCTGCCCCGGTGGCGTTGATACCGACATGCTGCAAAACTTGGCGGTCCGCAAGGCCGGCAATGTGCCCGACGGCTACGAGATCATCGCCGCCGATTGCCCACAGGGACGCATTTCCGACGTTTCAGAACTGGCAAAACCGGTGCTGTTCTACGCTTCGGATGCTGCCAGCTTCGCCACCGGCTCGATTATCGCGATTGATGGGGGCGAAACGGCCTAGAACTGGATCAGTCGAGTCCCAGACGCTGGTACTGCTCTTGTGGAGCGTCGCAGGCCTGCATGTGATCGACCAGGGCAGCGCGCAACCGTTGTTGCGTGCCGGGATCAGACACCGGCATTTGTTGCCCGGGGTCGTTTGCCAGATCGAAAAGCATGGTTTCGAACAGCCTGTCTTCGATCTTCCAGACGGCATTGTGATCTTCATCGTCTGGCAGTCCTTCGTGAACGAGAAGGGCGCCGCCAGCGTCATGTCGGCGAAGTCCTCAAGCGCGAAACCTTTGCGCATGTGGGTCGGCATCAGAGTGTACTGATAGAGCGGACCGTTTGCCGGACCGGCAGGCGCATGCATGTAGACGTGGTGTCCGTCGGTGATATTCACATGGCCGCCATGGATGCCGAAGATCGCGCTCTCGCGCACGGCTGTGTCGCTCTCGATCGTGGGCACAAGGTCGTATCCGAGCATGTCCTGGGTCGGCTCCAGCCCGAAGAAGCCGAGCAGCGTCGGCGCCATGTCGAGAAACGGCTGGACCAGGGCCGAACGACGTTCGCCTGATTTCTCGAAGCGTGGGTCCCAGACAAAAAAGGGCGTTCGCGCGACTTCATCGTAGAACGGCATCGAACACTTGCCCCACCAGTCGTGTTCGCCCAGCAGAAATCCGTGATCCGTGCAGACGATGAGCATGGTGTCTTCCCAGAGCCCCTGTTCGTCCATGCAATCAAGCACCTGGCCCAGATAGGCATCGCACATGCTGACGAGAGCGGCGTATTCGTAACGCAGGTGCTCGACCTCTTGCGGCGTCTGATCGACCTTTTCATAGCGTGGCCAGTCGAAGAACTTGCCCCGGTACGTGCAGTGGTGCTCCGCATAGAACTCCTTGTAGTGGCTCTGGGTGAAGAACGGCTCGTGCGGATCGAAGGTCTCGATCTGGAGGAACCAGTTTTCCTGATCCGCATTGTGATGGATGAACTCCAGCCCGCTCTTGACCATTCTTGCCTGGGGTTGCCGGCTTTCCCTGGTCATGTAGCCCCTATTGACCCAGTCCTGCCGCACGAGGCTGCGATGTGGTACCGAACTGCCGCCTGAACCCGGCTGAAAGGCGGCTTGGAGACGTTCACGGACCAGGCCCTGGCTGAACCGGCCACCGTTGCCCAGTACGTCGTCGGGTATCTCAGGGTCGGCAACCTGGCCGATCCAGGGATCGCCTTCCTGGCCGCGGAAGAACTCCCAGGAATCGTACTGCGTGTGATAGGTCAGCCCGCCGTCTTCGAAATAGTGCGCGTGATCGGTCGTCAGATGCGTGAAGATGCCGTTGCTGCTGAGAATCTTCGGCAGGGAGTCATCGAACGGCTCGAACGGACCCCAGCTTCTGTGAAGGAAATTGGGGCGGCCGCTCAGCATCTCGCGGC